>NZ_JACJEN010000002.1:386512-476553 GCF_014164075.1 Pseudoalteromonas sp. SG45-3
CCGTTCGACTCGGTTAGTCGGCACCATTTATTTTAGGTAACTTGAAGCAACTGACTTGTAATCAGTAGTCTGTATAAGTTATCCGTTCGACTCGGTTAGTCGGCACCATTTATTTTAGGTAACTTAAAGCAACTAACTTGTAATCAGTAGTCTGTATAAGTTACCCGCTCGACTTCGTTAGTCGGCACCATTTATTTAAAAGCCTCGCTTATAGCGGGGCTTTTTTGTTTTTGTATAGTTAATCTCTTAAACACATTGCAAAAAGTTAATTTTAGTATTAAAAATTGCTGATCATTTACTCATTTTTACCGTATAACTGGCTATTATGTTAATTCATCGCTAGCTATGTAATGTTATGTAAAGTAAGTTGAGCAAAATTTGCCAAAGTGCTTGAATTACGTTCATAAATAGCAGTAATTTAGGTTTAATTATGATTTGGCAATGCAAGCCAACCCTACTGGCAATTAGTGTGATGCTGCTCAGCGGCTGTGCGAGTGATTTAAACTCGTCTCAGCGCATGCAAGTCTCTAATAATATGCCTCAGCAATGGCAGCAAGAAGCATCAAGCTCAGTATTAAAAGTACAAGAGCAATGGCTTACACAATTACAAAATCCTACGCTTAATAAATTTGTACAACAAGCACTTAAAAATAACCAACAGCTTTTGCAAACGAGTTATGATGTTGAAATTCAAAAGCAGCAACTTATAGTCTCGGGCGCTGCACTTTGGCCAAGCCTTGATTTATCAACACGTACAAGCCGTAGTAAAGACAACCGCCCTGTAAGTTACGACAACGCAAGCTCAGCTAGTTTAAACTTAACTTACGAGGTTGATTTATGGGGTAAGCTCTCTGACGCCAAGCGCGAAGCTAATCTTAACTATTTAGCTCAGCAGGCACGGTTTGAGCAAGCTAAACAGCAACTTGTTGCTGATGTATTAACAGGTTGGTTTGATGTGGTTACGGCGCAGCAATTACTGGATTTATTTAAGCGTCGCGAAGCCAACTCACAACAAAATCTCGATATTATTGAAGCTGGCTATCGCCAAGGCATAAACGAAGCGCTCGATGTGTATTTAGCGCGTAATGAGCTTAATAATGAACGCTCTCGCATTGCCACTCAAAAAGCGAGTTTATCGGCATCAGCACGTGTACTTGAGCGTTTACTTGGTGAATACCCAAAAGGCGCTATTACTGCTAGTAGTGACTTACCTGTTATTAATACCGATATTCCTCTAGGATTACCTTCTGAGCTTATAACGCGAAAACCTACTCTACGTGCAAGTTGGTATGAGCTTTTAGCAGCCGACGCATCATTGGCATATGCGCACAAACAACGCTTTCCAAGTTTAGATTTAACAGCTTCATTAAGTGATAGTACAGACAGAGTAAGCGACTTGTTTTCTCCATCAAGCCTTGCATGGTCTTTGTTAGGTAGTATTTCAGCGCCACTTTTTGAAGGTGGGCGCTTAAAAGCCAACGAAGAAATAGCGCGTCTTAATACTCAAAAGCAAGAGCAGCTTTATTTACAAACGCTTTATGACGCATTTGGTGATGTTGAAAATGCAATTTCGCAGCAGCAGTCCCTCAAAGCTCAATATACAAGCACGTTAGAGGCACAAGAAAACGCACTTGCTGCAGAGCAATTGTCGTTTGAGCAGTATCAAAGTGGCTTGGTAACTTACACGACAGTGCTTGATGCCCAAGACCGTTCTTTTGACGCGCAAAGCTCCTTAATCGATATTAAAAACCAATTAATAGCCAATAGAATTAACCTACACATTGCCCTTGGTGGTGATTTTGCAAAGCCCTCAAGTGAACTAAAGAGCAATAACGATGAAAACTAAAACAGCAAAAATTATTATTCCAGCGGTGGTTATTGTTGCCACAATTTTAATTGTTATGTTTATTAAGGGGAATCCACCAGAGGCTAAACGCTTTGGGACACCTCCGAAGGCATCAATAAGTGTGGCTGCGCTTGAGCTAAAACCACAAAATTATCAAGTTATGATAGACAGCTACGGTACGGTAAAACCACGTACACAAAGTTTGTTAGTGGCTCAGGCATCTGGGCAAATAATTGAAGTAAGTGATGACTTTAGAGAAGGCGGTTTTTTTGAAAAAGGCGATGTACTTTTAAAACTAGACGACAGAGATCATCAGGCTGAAGTTAAATCTGCTCAAGCCAATTTATTAACCGCAGAGCAAGGTTTGCTAGAAGAGAAGGCGCGTGGGCAACAAGCCATTACCGATTGGAAGCGCCTTGGCGGCTCAAATCAGGCAAGCAGCTTAGTACTACGTGAGCCACAACTAGCAGCCGCTGAAGCTGAGGTTTTATCGGCTCAGGCAGCACTTGAAAAAGCGATGCTTGATTTAGAGCGCACTAAAGTAACGGCGCCATATGCGGGGCGTATACTTAGCCGCAGTGTTGATTTAGGGCAAGTTGTTACTAACAACACACAGTTAGCAACCATTTACGCAATCGATAGCGTTGAGATTCGCTTACCAATTAAAAATAAAGATCTCCCATTTGTAAATTTACCAGAGCAGTATCGCGATGGTGCTAAAAACCAAGCGGGTTCAATTGTTAAATTTACTTCTGACTTAGTAGGTGAGCAAACGTGGCAAGGTCAATTAGCACGCACAGAAGGTGCTATAGATGAAGGCGCACAGCAGCTTTATGTAGTTGCTAAAATTAATGACCCGTATAAAGCAACAGCAAATAACCAGTACCCAATAAAAATTGGGCAGTATATAAAAGCGCAAATTACCGGCAGAACAGTATCTAACGCACTTATAATTCCTAACAGTACAATTTATCAAGGAACGTACGTTTACATTGTTGAAGGTGGCGTACTTAAGCGCAAAGACATCACACTAGCTTGGCAAAATGCGACTCAGGCGATGATAAAAACCGGTTTAAACGCAAATGATAAGCTTGTTATTACTCCACTTGGTCAAGTAAGTTCAGGAACTCAAGTAAGTATTTTAGGTGAACAAAGCGCAGATCAACCTAAAAGCCGTGGAGCGAATGGGCAAGGTAAAGGAAAGCGCCCGACTCCAGAGCAGCTTGAACAAAAAGCAAAAGAGCTTGGTATTAGTGTTGAAGAGTTAAAAAAACGCCGTCCAGCAAAGCAAGGAGATAAGCCATGATAGCTTGGTTTGCCAAAAACCATGTTGCAGCTAACTTATTGCTAGTAACACTGCTGCTGTCGGGGCTTTTTAGTTTATCGACTAAAATACCGCTTGAAGTATTCCCTTCATTCGAAACCGACATGATAAGCGTGAACGTAAGTTTGCGCGGTTCAACACCAGAGGATGTAGAGCAAGGCGTAACAATTCGTATAGAAGAAGCCGTACAAGATTTAGAGGGCATAAAGCAAATATTTAGCCGCTCTTCTGAAGGCTCAGGCTCTGTAACAATTGAAGTTGAAACGGGCTACGACCCGCGTGAGCTTTTAGCCGATATTAAAAGTCGTGTAGATGCAATTAACACCTTTCCAGCCGATGCTGAAAAGCCAATAGTCGCGCTTGCGGAACGAATTCGCGAAGTTATCGCGGTTACCGTATCAAGTGATTACGGCGAAAAAGAAACCCGTGAATACGCAGAAACAGTACGCGATCAAATTCTACGTTTACCAAATGTGACGCAGGTAGAGCTAAGTGGTGTTCGTGATTATGAAATTGCCATTGAAGTAAGCCAAGACGTTCTTCGCCAGTACGATTTAAGTTTGGCACAAATATCGAGTGCCATTGCTAATTCAAGCTCTGATATTTCTGCTGGTAACTTAAAAACTGAAGGTGGGGACGTACTTATAAGCTCTAAAGGGCAAGCATATCGTAAAGATGAATTTGCCAATATTGTTGTTAAAAACCAAGCTGACGGCACTATTATTCGTTTAGGCGATATTGCAATAATTAAAGACGATTTTGAAGAAACCCCAGTACGTACTCGCTTTAATGGTAAGCAGGCTGCATTTATCGACGTATATCGAATTGGTCCGCAAAGTGCGATTACTGTTGCTGACGAAGTTAAAAATTACATAAAAGAGCAACAAAGCTCCCTTCCACAAGGATTTGAACTAAGTTACTGGGATGATGATTCGGAGCTGGTTAAAAGTCGAATTGCCACACTAACGACCAATGCCCTACAAGGCGGTATTTTAGTACTTGCTTTGCTTACTTTGTTTTTACGACCTGCAATTGCATTTTGGGTATTTATTGGTATTCCGGTTTCGTTTATGGGCGCGTTTATAGCGATGCCTATATTTGGCGTAACCCTTAATATTATGAGCTTATTTGGCTTTATATTAGTACTTGGGATTGTTGTTGATGACGCCATAGTTACTGGCGAAAATGTCTATACCCATTTAAAAACAGCTAAGTCGGGCGAGCAGGCTGCAATTTTAGGTACTCAAGAAGTCGCAACACCAGTAACATTTGGTGTATTAACTACCGTTGCCGCCTTTTTACCTTTGGCCTTTATTGAAGGGGCGCGCGGTGCTTTGTTTGCACAAATACCGGTAGTGGTTATTCCGGTATTATTGTTTTCATTGATTGAATCTAAATTTGTACTACCCGCACATTTAAAATATATAAAACTACGCCACGAAAAAGGCGAACCTTCAAAGTTTGATGTTATTCAACAGCGTTTTGCAGATGGATTTGAAAACGCGATTTTAAAATACTACCAACCCACTTTAAATTTAGCACTGCGCCATAAATTGGCTTCGGTAAGTTTGTTTGTTGGTGTGTTTATAATAATTTTAACCATGATCACTAGTGGTTGGACTAAGTTTGTATTTTTCCCGCGTATACCAAGCGAAACAGTCCGCGTTAACTTAACACTACCAACAGGTACGCCGTTTGAAGTCACTAATAAATACGTAATTGATATGTCGCAAAAGGCGCAGCAATTACAAGAAAAATACCGCGACCCAGATACAGGTGAAAGCGTTATTTTAAATATATTAGCCACAACAGGTGGGCGCGGTGGTGTATCTAATTCAGGTTCTGTACGCTTTGAAATAACACCGGCTGAAAAGCGTGAATCAGACATAGGATCAAGAGAGCTTGCCAGCGAATGGCGCGATTTAATTGGTGTCATTCCAGGCGCTGAAAGCTTAACGTTTAGAGCTGAAATTGGCCGAAGTTCTGACCCAATTGATGTTCAGCTTAGCGGGACTTCGTTGACTATTTTACAAGACGTGGCTGATCACATTAAAACCCGTTTATCGACCTACCCAACGGTATTTGATATTGCCGATAGCATGTCTGATGGTAAAGAAGAGTTACAAATAGAGCTTACGCAGCAAGGCTTAGCGCTGGGCTTAAATAGAGTCAATGTTGCAGGTCAAGTGCGTAACTCGTTCTTTGGCTCGCAAGTCCAACGTATTCAGCGCGGCCGTGACGATGTACGTGTAATGGTTCGCTTGCCTATAGACGAGCGCCGCTCAGTTGCCGATTTACAAAATATACTCATCAATACACCTACTGGTGGTTCGGTGCCGTTATCGCATGTTGCAACCCTTACCGCAGGGCAAAGCCCGTCAACTATTAACCGAATAGACCGCTACCGTACTTTAAATGTAACAGCGGATATCGAAAAAAATAACACCAACATGACCATACTTCAGGCTGACCTAACGGAGTATTTAGATGAATTAATGCAGCAATATCCTGGAGTAGATTACAAACTAGAAGGTGAGGCTAAAGAGCAGCGAGAGTCGTTTGGCTCATTGGCTTGGGCACTTGTGTTTGTATTTTTCATAATTTATGCGCTATTAGCGATACCGCTTAAGTCTTACTTACAGCCAATTATAGTAATGAGTGTAATTCCATTTGGCATGATAGGTGCTGTAGTCGGGCATTGGATTATGGGCATGGATTTAACCATTATGAGCTTGCTTGGTATGCTCGCCCTAACTGGGGTGGTAGTAAATGACTCCCTTGTACTAGTTGATTTTATCAATAAAAAGCGTAGTGAAGGCGGCAAATTACTAGATGCAGTTAAACTTGCCGGTGCATCGCGTTTTCGCCCTGTAATGCTAACAAGTTTAACGACCTTTATTGGCTTAATGCCGTTATTATTTGAAAAAGCGACTCAGGCGCAGTTTTTAATACCTATGGCGGTAAGTCTAGGGTTTGGGATTATTTTTGCGACCTTTATTACTTTATTGTTAGTACCAATAAACTACATGATGATGGAGCGCTTTCAAGGTTGGTTTAAGTAAATAAGCGTAAGCATTTAAAATTTAGCTGTAAGTAAGAAATTGCTTGCAGCTTTTTTTTGCCAAAAATTATAAAAATAATGTACGAAGGTATAGCAAAAAAATGAATAAGTAATAAGAGGGAGTATAAAAAGTAAGAAGGTGTTCCCCAAGATACGGTACCCGGTTTCAGTCCTGAAACCAGAAGGTTTCAGGGCGGAAATCTGCGGTTTACCGTAGGCTTCTCGGTACATGCCGAGCTTGCACAATAGTAGACGAACAGAAATCCTGGTATAAAATTTATCGGCTCAGGGACTTAACCAAGCTCCGGTACCCCAGGGAACAATTTAAGTATATAAGACATAATCCAATCCTTAAACCCTAAACGTAAAAAATTAAACCGTTCGCTTAGTTTTCCCGCACCTTTAACTCGTCATTTACTTTATCGCATGGTTTTTGAGCTTGATCATACAATTAATTGGAGTTGCTTTTTATCGAGTGGTAGCATTGCCTTAACTTGCAAAGCGAAGATTCGATTATGAACGATTTACCCGATTACGAAAAAGCTCAACTGCTTTTAGAAAAAAACGAAATATTTGTATCACCTGCCGAAGCGCATGGTGTAATTAGTGGTTTACTTGCGTGTGGTTTAACCATTGACGACAAAGAATACTTAGGCCTTTTGAGCGATGTGTTTAACGATGGTGAATCATTTAGTAACGATTTAAAGCAGTTTTTTGGCACTATTTATAAGCAAGTAGTTGCGAGCTTTAATGATGACGAATTTCAGTTTGATTTATTTTTACCAAACGATGACGAAACACTCATCGATCAGGCTAATGGCCTCGTATCATGGGTAGCAGGGTTTATGCTTGGTTTTGGCTTAAAGCAAAAAGATTACGGTAAGTTATCAAGCGATGTTAAAGAGGTTATTACTGACTTTAGCGAAATCACTCGCCTAGATACCACTTTTGAAGAAACCGAAGAAGACAGCCAAGCGCTGCACGAAGTGATTGAATATGTGCGCGTATCAGCACTACTTTGTTTTGCAGAGCTTGGTAAAGAGCAAAACACGCAAAGTACTAAAAAAACACTTCATTAGTTTAAAAAGTTAAACGGGTTGGTTAATAATGGTTGAAGTACAAAAGTCAGAATTTAAAGCACGCCGTGAGCGTTTACTTGCGCAAATGGATAAAAATAGTGTTGCTATTATTCCCGCTGCGAGCGAAGTGACGCGTAGCCGCGATACCGAATATGCATTTAGACAAGATAGCGACTTTTTCTATTTAACAGGCTTTAACGAACCCGACGCTGTACTTGTACTATGTAACAACAGCGATGCACCCAGTACTTTATTTTGCTTAGATAAAGACAAGCTTGCAGAAATTTGGCATGGCCGCAGAGTTGGCTTTGATAAAGCTAAAAGCGACTACTTGTTTGATGAAGCTTACCCGCTAAGTGAATTAAACGATAAGCTGCTCGATATACTAAATGAAAAAGATGCGATTTATTTTGCACAAGGTGCTTATCCTTCATTTGATACCAAGGTGTTTACGTTACTAGGTACACTTAGAAGTGGTGCGCGAAAAGGCCTCAAAGCACCGAGTACTTTAAAAGAAATACGCGGCCTTATTCATGAAATGCGTTTGTTTAAATCGCCAAGCGAAGTAAATGTTATGCGAGAAGGCTGTGAAATTAGTGCGCGAGGGCATATGCGCGCTATGCGTTTTTCACACCCCGGAGCTACTGAATTTCAGCTAGAGGCTGAGCTGCATCATCATTATGCCATGAATGGTGCGCCGCACCCTGCATACGGCACAATTGTTGGTAGTGGCGACAACGCCAATATTTTACATTACACGCAAAATAGCGACGTATTAAAAAATGGCGACCTGGTACTTATAGACTCCGGTTGTGAGCTACAAGGTTACGCCGCCGATATTACCCGTACTTTTCCAGTAAATGGACAATTTAGCGAAGAGCAAGCCGCGCTTTACAATATTGTACTTAAAGCGCAAGAAGTTGCTTTTGATGAAGTAAAACCAGGTGGTTACATGTCGCATGCTAATAAACTAGCAATGGAAGTAATGACCCAAGGTTTACTTGATTTAGGTATTTTAACCGGCGACTTTGATGAGCTAATGGCAAAAGGGGCATGTAAAGAATATTACATGCACGGGCTTGGGCATTGGCTTGGTTTAGATGTACATGATGTTGGCGATTACAAAGTAAATAACGTTGAGCGTGCATTTGAGCCCGGTATGGTACTCACCATAGAGCCTGGGCTTTATATCAGCGAAGACTCAAGCGCACCGCAAAAATACAAAGGCATTGGTATTCGTATTGAAGATAACTTGCTAGTTACCGAAACAGGCCATGAAAACTTGACCCTAAGCGTGCCTAAAAAAATTAGCGATATAGAAGCACTTATGCAAAGTGCTAAAAACGTATAAAGCTCGGAGAGTAAAGTGGCTAAGCAGTTTGATGTAGTTGTTATTGGCGGTGGTTTAGCGGGAGCAAGCTGCGCGTTAAGTGTGGCTAAAACTAATCCCGCGTTAAATATTGCCGTTGTAGAAGCTAATCAAGTTACCGGCGACTACCACCCAAGCTTTGACGACAGAAGCATTGCACTTGCTCAGCAATCGGTAGAGTATTTACAAAGCCTCAATTTATTTGAACAAAATGCCCCTTACACCGCCGTAATCAAAAAAGTGAGCGTGTCTGATAGAGGCCACTTTGGCAAAGCGCACATTAATTGCGACGAATTTGCTAAACCTTCACTTGGTTACGTAGTAGAAGTTAACCCTTTTGGCCGAGCGCTCCACCTGCGTTTAACGCAATCAAATATTACGCTTTTGTGCCCCGATAGCGTAATTGCCATTGAGCAAACCCTGCACAGCAATACACTTACCCTGCAAAGCGGCGAGCAATTAAGCGCAGCGCTATTGGTTATTGCTGATGGTACACAATCACCCACACGTAATTTACTTGAGCTTGGCTTTAATACCCAGCCTTATGAACAAGGCGCAATTATTGCCAATGTAGAAGTAGCTGGTAGGCATAATAATCATGCCTTTGAGCGTTTTACACAAAGCGGGCCTATGGCGTTATTACCCATGAGCAATAACCGTTATTCGTTGGTGTGGTGTATGAGCCAAGATCAGGTTGAACAGCACATGGCACTTAATGAACAAGACTTTATAAGTGCCCTACAAAGTGCGTTTGGTTATCGCGGTGGTCAATTTACTAAAGTAGGCATGCGCACGAGTTACCCGCTCGTTTACGGGCAAGTCGAGTCTTTGACTGCGCACCGTACAGTGGTTATTGGTAATGCCGCACATGCTATTCATCCTATTGCAGGGCAAGGTTTTAATTTAGGCCTTCGCGACGTGCAAGTACTAAGTAATTTAATAGCAAACAGCCAACACGGTTTAGGCAGCTATGCGTTTACACGTGAATATTCTAAAAAGCGCAGTGATGATATAAAAACCGTAATGAGCTTAACCGATGCACTTGTTAGGCTTTTTTCAAACTCATCGCGAGTGCTCGCATTGGGGCGCAGTATTGGGTTGTTTTCGATGGATTTATTTCCCGCATTAAAAGCGCCATTAGCCAAACAGTTAATGGGGCAAGTTAAACAAGGTAGGCGTTTATGAAGCAAGCACAGGTTTGTATTGTAGGTGGTGGCTGCGTAGGGCTAACACTAGCACTTGGATTGGCAAAAGCCGATATAAGCGTCGTTGTACTCGACGGCGCACCAACACAAGCGTTGCCAACTGACGAATATGGTTTGCGCGTAAGTGCGCTAAGCATTGCAAGTCAAACCTTGCTTGAGCAATTAAATGTATGGCCAGAAATTATCGCACAGCGAGCGTGCGCTTATACGCATATGGATGTACGTGATGCCGACAGTTTTGGCAAAATAGCGTTTGATAACAAACAACTTGAGCTTGAGCATTTAGGCCATATTGTTGAAAACGACATTATCCGCTACGCGCTCATAAAAGAGTTGGAACAACAAAGTAGTGCCACGTTAATGTTCGATACACAGTATCAGCAAATACATCAAAGCGAATCAGATGTATTTATAACGCTTAAAAGCGGCGAGCCAATTATTGCAAAACTGCTGGTGGCCGCTGATGGGGCAAACTCAGCTATTCGCAAACAATTTAATATGGCGCTTAGCTTTAAAGATTACGATCACCATGCGCTAGTCGCAACCGTAAAAACCAAAGAGCCGCACGCAAATACCGCACGCCAAGTGTTTTTACCAACCGGGCCGCTGGCATTTTTACCTCTGAGCGATGCAAATACCCATTCAATAGTATGGTCTACTAGCCCCAACCACTGCGATGAGCTGCTTGCAATGGACGACAGTGCCTTTAATAAAGCTGTTATGGCTGCAATAGATGGCCAATGCGGGCTATGTGAAGTGCAAAGTGCGCGCGCAGCTTTCCCACTTAAAATGCGCTACGCTCAGCAATGGGTTTCAGGCAAAGTGGTACTCATTGGCGATGCTGCACATACAATCCATCCACTTGCAGGGCTTGGTATGAACTTAGGCCTAAAAGATGCGGCTTATTTAATTGAGCTACTCACAAGTGATAGTAAGGAGTTTGCAAGCACGCGCACACTTCGCGATTACGAACGTACCCGTAAGCTCGATGCGCAAAAGCACATAGCCATGATGCAAGGGTTAAAAGAGCTATTTGAAGGTGCAAACCCGGTTAAAAAACTTATCCGCGGAGTAGGGCTATCATTAGTTGATAATTTAGGCCCAATAAAACACCTGTTCGCTAAAGAAGCGATAGGAAAGTAACGTAGGTTGGGTTGAGCGAAGCGAAACCCAACGGATAAAGTAAAGCGATGAGCTTGATTAAAAAAACCGATGTTTAATTTAAACATCGGTTTTTTTATGAAGGTTTTAAATATATTAAAAGCTGCGCTTTTCACGCGAGCAAGCTCTGCGTCTATATGCAAAGTTTAACACTGAGCTTAATTTTACCTGTAGGCGTTTAGCTTGCTGACGCGACGAGCCTAGCTCGTAATTACTATCGTTAGCTAAAAAGCGCTTTGCGTTAAATCAGTTACAAATTCTTTTGTGCTTCATTCACCATATCCTTGAGAGCATCAATTAACATTGGATCTCGCGAGTTTTGCTTAGCAAGTTCTAATGCGTGTTTCATACTAGTGACGGCTTCTTTGAACTGCTTATTTTCAGTATAGCCTTGCGATAAACGCATGTGAGAATAGGCTGCATTTGGGTAATGGGTAGTAAAGTGTTTAAGCGTGGTAATAGCTTTGGCTGTGTTACCAAATTTTTGCTGGCTATGAGCAAATTCTACATATACATCTTGTGGAATTTTAAGCTCAAACCCATATTTATCACTCAGTGCTTGGTAGTAACCTGTAATAAGCGATACATCAGCAAATCTTCCGTGCTCGTCAGTAACGCTAAAAATTAGGTCGCCAAATAAGTGAATTAGGCTATCGCTAAGGGCTGGTAGTATGGTGCCCATATGACTAAAAGTAGGGTAATGCTTATATTCCCATTTTAGCTGTGTTGGCATTTGTTGTTCTAAATTTACTAAAGTATTTAATACACCTGTATAAAAGCGTGACCCTTCACTTGCTACACTAATAAATAACGATTGACCGCCTTTAGGGCTTTTAGTGTATTTTATAATATTATTTTTTAATTCTTCATCACTCCACCAACTGTTTGGGCTTATAGCTATATAGTTATTAAATAACTCAGGCTGATTAACTAAAGTATAAAGCGCTAAAGTACCTGCATTAGAGTGGCCAATTAACGTGTTGTAGCCGTTAGTTGAGTAGTTAGAATTTATGTATGGCATAAGTTCGTCAGAAACAAATTTCAAAAACTCGTCAGTTTGCCCCGCTTCAGGCCATTTATTTTTTACAAAGGTTTGAAACTCAGTTTTAGGCTCACCATCTACTTTAGGTAAGTAATCACGAACGCGGTTAGTTGTATCAATACCAACAAGCAAGGCATTAGGTATCTGCTCGTAATCAACTAAGGATTTTATAACACCAGACGCCGTATGAAAGTGCTCAACACCATCAAGTAAATAAATAACATAAAGCGGCTGATCGTCTTTTACAGTGTCAGGTATGAAAATTTTAATGGGTCTGTCTTCGTTAAGTATTTTTGATTGCAGAATGACTTTTTTACCAACGGTTATGTCAGTTGTATTGGTTTTTGCGTGGCTTAAAAATGGTGTACTAAAAGTAAGTATTAATACAAGCGATAGTAAGAGCTTCATAAATATCCTTATTTAATAATGTATTGCTTAATAATTGCACGGCTTTAAATTTGAGTAAATACTTATATTTTGAGGCAGGTGTTAGACTTAAGTAATTCAAAGCTGCGCTTTTTTATGCGCGCAAGCTTGGCGTATATGATAAATATTAAACTACGAGTTTAGCTTTTCCTTTAGGCCTAAGGCTTGCTAACGGGATGAGCGAAGCTCGCAATAATTGCTTTTAAACTCTTATCTATAAAAGCTTAAAAAACCTGCTTGCTTAATTATCCGTCTAAGCGTAAAATGCGCGCTCATTTCGGCTTTTAAACTATTAATTCCTTGCCTTAAACCGACCGGCCGAAACGGTAGAAGGCTCTATTAACCGTAAGGAATATCCATGCGTCATTACGAAATCGTATTCATGGTTCACCCTGATCAGAGTGAGCAAGTAACTGGTATGATCGAACGTTATACTGGTTCTATCACTGAAGCTGGTGGTACTATCCACCGTCTTGAAGACTGGGGCCGCCGTCAACTGGCTTACCCAATCAACAAGCTTCATAAAGCTCATTATGTTCTTATGAACGTTGAAGCACCTACTGAAGTAATCAGCGAGCTAGAAACTACTTTCCGCTACAACGATGCAGTGCTTCGTAACTTAGTTATGCGTACTAAAAATGCTGTAACTGAAGCGTCTCCTCTTGCAAGAGAAGAGAAGAAAGAAGCACCAGCTGCTTAATTGTTTTGAGTCCTAGCATGGCATGTAGTCAGCAGTTATTATAATGGTTAGCCCATATATGAATCAGCTGGTTATATCTGGGGTAGTTTGTAAAACTCCCAAGTTTAGCCAAAGCCCTGCTGGCATCCCGCATTGTATTTTTGTTGTAGAACATAAATCAATGCAAACCGAAGCAGACCTTAACCGTAATAGTTATGTGAGGCTTCAGGTAGTTGCCAGTGGAAAGCAAATGCAACAACAGACTCAACATTTGCACGTTGGGCAGGCATTGCAAGTGAGTGGTTTTTTAAATCGCCACGAAGGTCGTAACGGCCTTAGCCAATTGGTTTTGCATGCTCAGCATATAGAAAGAATTATTTGAGGAATTAATCTCATGGCACGTTATTTCAGACGTCGTAAGTTCTGCCGCTTTAAAGCGGAAGGCGTACAACAAATCGATTACAAAGATCTAGCTACTCTTAGAAACTATGTTACAGAAAGTGGCAAAATCGTACCTAGCCGTATCACAGGTACTAGCGCTAAATACCAGCGCCAGCTAGCAACTGCTATTAAGCGTGCTCGCTACTTAGCCCTTCTTCCATACACTGACTTACATAAGTAAGCAGCGGATTAACAGTTTTTAAAAGGTGTAGAAACATGCAAGTTATTCTACTAGATAAGATCGCTAACCTAGGTAGCCTAGGTGAACAGGTTGTAGTTAAATCTGGTTTCGCACGTAACTTCCTTTTCCCGCAAGGTAAGGCAGTTCCTGCGACTAAAGCTAACATTGAAACGTTTGACGCTCGTCGTGCAGAACTTGAAGCGAAAATCGCTGAACAGTTAGTTGCTGCACAAGCACGCGCTGAAAAACTAGAAGCATTAGCAGAAGTTACATTAGTATCTAAAGCTGGTGACGAAGGTAAGTTATTCGGTTCAATCGGTACTCGTGACATCGCTGACGCTATCTCAGCTGTTGGTGTTGAAGTTGCTAAGTCAGAAGTTCGTTTGCCTCTAGGTACTATCCGTGAGACTGGTGAATTTGACGTATCAATTTCAGTTCACTCAGACGTAACGGCTACTATCAAAGTAATCGTAATCGCTGAAGCTTAATTTTTAATTAAGCTAAAAAAGCCGTGCTATTAGCACGGCTTTTTTGTGCCTATAATTTGGCTAACTTCATTAGTTGAGGGCACAATTTAATAATACCAATCCGCAATAATACTTAATCATTTTGCGGGGCTAAACGTGTCGCTACCTGTGTTAAAAAATTCTCATTTAGAACAACTAAATAGCGAATTTTTTGTCTAGCTATCAACACGTTTTTCCATCCTCAAAATAGATCACTTAATTAAGCGAATTGGTATAAAGCCTCGTATAAGCCCCTTTTTTATTCAATTATTTTTTCATTCCTTTTAAACCTTTTCGAACTGTCATTACGTCTAACTTATCAATACACTTAAATAGCAACTCAACAATAATAATTAAAAGGCGGCATCACGGATGTTACACGTTAAACCCGAACCAGCGCCTTTGTGCGAAGCTGCACTCATTGAGCGAGTTAAATCGGGTGATCAAGGCGCATACACAACGCTTTATGAGTTACATATAAAACGAGTATACGGTTTATGTTTACGCTTATTAGCAGACCAAGCACACGCCGAAGACGCCGCCCAAGAGGTATTTGTACAGGTATGGCATAAAATAGCATTATTTGATGGGCGTTCGCAGTTTTCTACTTGGCTATATAGTGTTGCCAGTAATGTAGCGATAAGTTATCTGCGCAAGCAAAAAAACTGGTTACAAAAAGTAGTAAGTATTGAACGCAGCGGTATGGATGAGCAATCAGCTAACGACTGCAAAGGCTTAAATGGCCTCGATAAGTTAATAGTAAGGCTTCCTGAGCGCGCACGTATGGTATTTGTATTATTTGCTATTGAAGGTTATAGGCACGAGGAAATCGCGGAGCAATTAGGTATGGCTGTTGGTTCAAGTAAGTCACAATATCATCGTGCTAGGCAGTTATTACAAGAGTGGTATGAAAATGAGTAAACCAAACTTTAGCGACTACTTAAACAAGTCATTAAACACGCTTGATAAAGAAATTACGCCACATAAAGATTTATGGGCGGGGATTGAGCGAGCAATTGTTAATAATAAGCAGAACCCAAATAGCACTATTATTTGGCCAAAACTAACGGCAATAGCAGCGTGTACTGTGGCTGCTTTAATTGCTGTTAATATATTTGTTATAGCACCTGAACCACAGCCCGTAGTGGCTATAAGTGATTACTTTTCGGCTCAAAAAAATAGTTTGTTAGTTGAATACGAAAATAAAGAAGCATTAACCACTAACTGGCAAACGCAACTACAAGAACTTGAAGAAGCTGAGCAAGCAATAAAGCAAGCTCTTGAAAACGAACCACAAAACCAAGCGCTACTGACAATGTTAGCGCAAATATATCAACAACAACTTGATTTAATTAACAAGGTGCACGCGCCACGTTGGCAGCACATTTAGGAGTACGATATGAAAGCGATTTTATTAGGACTGAGCTTATTTCCACTGGCGGCATTTGCGGGTGAAAAAATAGATAAGCAAATAGACGTACCAAGTGGCGGCACTATTTTTATTGAAAACCAACGCGGTGATATACATATTACAGGCTGGGATAAAAACGAATTTAAAGTATCTGGCGAGCTTGATGATAAAGCACAGGGTTATGAGCTTAAAACAAGTGGTGATAAAACACAGTTTATTGTAAAAATGCCCCGTAAATCAAATTGGGGTAATAGTGGTGACGGCTCAAACCTAACTATATTTATGCCTAAAAGCAGTAGTTTAGCGTTTGCTGGCGTTAATGTATCGGTGACTGCAAAGGCGCTTAAAAACGGCGCAGAAGTTGATGTGGTTAACGGCGAAATTACGGTAGATGATATTACTGGCAACATTAAGCTCACCACTGTAAATGGTGATATGAACGCTGAGAACTTAAACGGGAATATTCAGTTTGAAACCGTAAATGGTGAAATTAACGATAGGCAATCAAGTGGTGAGTTGCGTTTTAGCGCTGTTAATGGTGATATTAAATCAACTTCAAGCGCTAATGATGTACGCCTTGAAAACGTAAATGGCGATATAGAATTTACGCTATCGACTATTAAAAACCTACGTATTAATACGGTCAATGGCGAAGCAGAAGTACAGATTAACGAGCTTTTAAAAGGCGGTGATGTACGTTTTGAATCAGTAAGTGGTGATGCCGACTTTTATTTCCCACAAAGTGTATCAGCAAAGTTTGAAATTAAAGCCCATGCTAATGGTAAAATCATTAACAAAGTCAGTAGTGACAAAGTCAGTAAAGCTAAATATGGCCCAGCCAGTGATTTAGAGTTTAGTATTAATGGCGGTAATGCAAATGTCGAAATGGATACCATTAGTGGACGAATAGAGCTTCGTACCAAATAACACTCATTCCCCATCACGATTACAAAAAGCAGGAAAGATTTCCTGCTTTTCTATTTGCACAGCCCCTGCAAGTCGATAGAATAGAGCCATTCAATTTTACTACTGTGAAGTTATGGCCAAACCAGATAAGCAAGTCGATACTCTTAAAGTTCCTCCCCATTCAATAGAAGCTGAACAATCTGTTTTAGGTGGCTTAATGCTTGATAACCAAGCTTTTGACCGCGTAGCTGAGCTTGTTGTATCACAGGATTTTTATACCCGCACGCACAAGTTAATTTTTGAGGCGATGACGGCACTTGCTGAGATTGGCGATCCGATAGATTTAATCACTATTTCTGAAAGTTTAGAAAAAAATAATAAACTTGCAGGTATTGGGGGTTTTGCTTACTTAGCCGAAATTGCTAAAAATACGCCAAGTGCAGCCAACATTGATGCCTACGCAAACATTGTACGTGAGCGTGCTGTTGTACGTGAAATGATTGGCGTGGCAAATGAAATAGCCGAAGCGGGTTTTAATACCGAAGGGCGTACTAGTCACGACCTACTCGATTTTGCCGAAAGCAAAGTATTTAAAATTGCCGAGCAACGTACAAAAAGTACGGAAGGCCCGCAAAGTATTCATAACATACTCGAAAAAACCGTTGATAAAATAGAAGAGCTTTATCAATCGCCACAAGATGGTGTAACGGGTGTAAGTACAGGTTATGCCGATCTTGATAAAATGACGACGGGCCTGCAACCGTCTGACTTAATTATTGTTGCAGCGCGTCCTTCAATGGGTAAAACCACCTTTGCGATGAATCTTGCAGAACATGCCGCAATGACTCAAGACAAACCCGTGCTAATTTATTCGCTAGAGATGCCTTCAGAACAAATTATGATGAGGATGTTAGCGTCTCTTGGCCGTATTAACCAAACTAAGGTACGTACAGGTCAGTTAGATGATGACGATTGGGCGCGACTTTCATCAACAATGGGCTTGTTGATGGAAAAAGGCAAAATGTATGTTGATGATGCCTCGGGCTTAACACCTACCGATGTTCGCTCTCGTGCACGTCGTATTGCGCGTGACCACGGCGGCATTAGTATGATCATGGTCGATTACTTGCAGCTAATGCGCGTACCTAGCCTTGCTGATAACCGAACGCTTGAAATTGCTGAAATTTCGCGTTCACTTAAATCACTAGCAAAAGAGCTAAAATGTCCGGTTGTTGCGCTTTCGCAGCTAAACCGTACGCTAGAGCAACGTGCCGATAAACGCCCAATTAACTCAGATTTACGTGAGTCAGGGTCGATAGAGCAGGATGCCGATTTAATCATGTTTATTTACCGTGACGAAGTTTACAACGAAGACAGTACTGATAAAGGTATTGCTGAGATTATCATAGGTAAACAACGTAACGGCCCAATTGGTAAAGTGCGTTTAACATTCCAAGGTCAATTTTCTCGCTTTGATAATTACGCGGGACCAGCGGTAGATGACGATTACTAATGCGCTTAGCGACTGCTGAAATTAACTTAACGGCACTTGCGCATAATTTAGCGCAAGTTAAGGGCTTTGCACCTAACAGCAAAGTGATGGCGGTGCTAAAAGCAAATGCTTACGGGCATGGATTAGTAACGATTGCGCAGCATTTAAATAATGCTGACGCATTTGCTGTGGCACGTATAGATGAAGGGCTTGCCCTTCGAGCTGGGGGCTTAACAAAACCAATTGTTTTACTAGAAGGCTTTTTTAACAAAGCCGACTTACCGATTCTGCTCGCCAACAATTTTCAAACTATTATTCACGATGAGTACCAATTAGCGGCGCTTGAAAAAGCAAAGCTAGATGCACCAATAACATGCTGGTTAAAAGTAAATACAGGTATGCATCGATTAGGTATTGCGCCAGAGCAGTTTGAAGCCTTTTATAGCCGCTTGCAAAAAACACCTAACGCTAAAAATACCGTTAATTTAATGACCCACTTTTCGTGTGCTGATGACGTTGATAATGCTAAAACGGTTCAGCAAATTAGGTTGTTTGATAATTTAGTGAATGGTATTGACCAAGCGCATTGTTTATCAAATTCGGCTGGTATTATTGCCTGGCCGAGCGGTCATGGCGATTGGGTGCGTCCTGGGCTTATGTTATATGGTGTATCGCCAATGGCAAATAGTATTGGGGAGCAACACAAATTAAAACCAGTTATGCGCTTAACTACGCGCGTAATTGCAGTGCGAGATGTGCCTGCTAATGAGGCTGTTGGGTATGGTGGTCGTTGGAAAAGCGATAAACCAACCAAGTTAGCTGTTGTAGCTATGGGTTATGGCGATGGTTATCCTCGGCATGCTAAAGAGGGGACACCGGTAATAATTGGTGAGCAGCGTTATGGTATTGTAGGTAGCGTAGCTATGGACATGATCAGCGTTGATATAGGCGCTAATGAGCATAATATTAAAGTTGGCGACAGAGTCACTATGTGGGGCCCTGAGCTACCAGTTGAAGAAATAGCACTGTGCGCTGATACTATTCCTTACGAGCTATTATGTAATATTACACCACGCGTAAGTTATGAGTATCAGCCATAGTTAGTTTTTAGCGTATACCAATTGGGTATAATTACTCTTTTATAAAGTAAATGTCGCTAAAGCCCATACGGGCAAATTCTTGGTCGCGAAAGTTACGAACAGAAGCAGACCCTTTTGAGGTCATTTCTATTTGGCGTACCATATTTAAGTAATTTGTTAAATCAATACCCTCGGCAGCAGCAATAGCTTGATACATGTCGTGGTATTTATCTTTTGCGAAGTTAATTTCGCGCGGTTGGTTTTTAAATGTATACGTTATTCTGCGTGCCATAATAAGCTCAGTTAAATTGAGTGTTAGTATAATTTTACACTGTATTGAACTGGCATTGAATGATTTGTTTAAATCAAATAATTAAAAAGTAGAGTTTAAAATGAAATTATCAGTAGAGATCAGTAAATATCCACTTCACCAAGATTACATTCCGTTTATTAAAGGCTTTATTGACCGCTTAAACGAATACGAAAATTTAAAAGTGATTACTAATACGCTATCAACGCAAATTTTTGGTGATTATGATTTAGTAATGCAGGTGTTAAATACCGAAATTAAGCGCTCATATGAAGAATTTGGTAAAGCTATTTTTGTATGTAAGTTTCTCTCTGGCGACTTATCGCCTGAATAATCTATAATACCAATCTGCATAAATCTTTGATCAATTTAACGAATTAAATTGCACTATAACGTCGTTAAAAATTTTTTATTTAGAACAACTAGATACAAAAATTTTTGCCTAGTTTTAGCGTGATTTTCTTAACGTTAAATAGACCCCGTATATAAGCAGATTGGTATAACAAATGGCGCAACTAAACGGTGATTGCATAATATGGACTTTTTAACACAAACCTTAAGCGGTTTTACAGCAATGTCGCATTGGGAATACATTGCGGTAGGATTGTCGATGGCGTACTTATTATTGGCAATAAAGGAAAGCTTATGGTGTTGGCCGGCGGCATTTTTTAGCACGCTCATTTATACAATTATGTACTGGAATGGCGCATTGCTCATGGAGTCGTTACTTAATTTTTATTATATGTATATGGCTGTGTTTGGATGGGTTGTATGGAGAAAAGGCAAAGCTGAAAATTTAAATATTACATCGTGGTCGATAAACCGTCATGCTGTTTTAATTAGTTTAACAACCGTAGCTGCAATTACAATTGGTTACGTTATGCAAAACTATACGCATGCCGATTTTGCTTATCTTGATAGTTTCACAACGTGTTTTGCCGTAGTAACTACTTACTTAGTTGCTAAAAAAGTCCTCGAAAACTGGCTGTACTGGATTGTAATAGATGCAGCTTCCATGTATTTATATTATGAAAAAGGCTATTACCCAACGCTTGCGCTCTTTATATTTTATACCATTATGGCCGCGTGGGGCTTTAAAACTTGGTACGAAGAGTACGAACAAAGCCAAGCTAAGCCGCTAGCTCAGCTTTAATTAATGATTGAGCATAATCAACTAGTAAAAATGTGTAGGGCGTTTATAGAGCCTACTAGCGTTACTTCAAGCGAGCGACTACTAAATGGTTTTAGTAACGATAATTTTTTAATACGTACC
Source organism: Pseudoalteromonas sp. SG45-3 (assembly GCF_014164075.1). Taxonomy (NCBI): domain Bacteria; kingdom Pseudomonadati; phylum Pseudomonadota; class Gammaproteobacteria; order Alteromonadales; family Pseudoalteromonadaceae; genus Pseudoalteromonas; species Pseudoalteromonas sp. SG45-3. Next base: position 407,304 of record NZ_JACJEN010000002.1, read on the forward strand.
AAACAACAAGGGTATTTATTAAAGTGTTATAAAAGCCATTGGCCAGCCATAGGACTTGAAGCACAGCGTTTTTTAAGTGAGCTTAATATATGTCCTGCGCCTGTTTGGCTCGATAAAAAGAATAGCCGTGCGGTATTTAATTATATTGAAGGTAATACAGCGCAATCGGATATAACGCTTAGCTTTATTAATAAACTTGCCCAAGTACATAATTACAAAGCGTCTACCGCGCCAATGGATATAGCTAAAGAGCTGCATTTTTATCAAAGCACCGGCGTATATACGCAATATAAACCTCAAATAGAACAGGCACTCAAAGTAGTTGCAGCCATGCAATTTGATGAAGGCTTTTGTCATAATGACTTGGTAAAAGATAACATTATTGTAAATGCTTCGGGCATGTATTTAATTGATTTTGAGTACGCGCAAACTAACGATGTATATTTTGATTTGGCAGCCCTTGCAGTGAGCTTTAATCTTAATGAGCAAAGTAAAAAAGCGCTGCTAAACAACTATAAAAATAGCGTTGATAAAACAAGCACGTTTTACCCATCAATAGATAAGCTAAATTACTATAAACTGTTTTTTTTGGTGTTATGTATTGCTTGGTATGAGGAGCGCAACATAACTAGTAAATCTATAATGTTACGTGCGCAGCTAAATAAACTTGTTACTAATACTTTTTTATAAAAGTTACAAACCACCAAAGCGTTCAGCGAGCTCTTTGTACTTTGTTACTTCGGCCGCATCAAATTGTGGTTCGCCATTCTCGTCTTCAGATTTAGCAATTAATAAACTTTCTCTAGAGAGACGTTTTACACGCTCTACTTTTACACCTAAAAATTCAGCGACTTGCTCAGTAGACATTAAACTCATTATTATTTCCTCGTATTAAACTAATCCTCACAGCGACAATCATAATTTTAATGTTACTAAACCGTTACTGTTTCTTATCTAATAAGAATAAATAGCGTGTTTTTAAGCCTTTGTGAAGTGTTTTATTTAAAAGAGTTTAATTAATAAGCATATAAGCTGATCTTACTGGTATTTATTTAAAGATCTCTTTATCATTGCGGGTGCTAAAGCACTGATATCGCGAGTTGGTGTGGCGGCAACAAATGTGCTCTCGTGGTGAAATGGATATCACGTGGCCCTCCGGAGGCTGAGTTGTAGGTTCGATCCCTACCGAGAGCGCCATTTGCTTTTATATGTATTAATTATCCTCTCTATATTACCTAGCTTCTTATTAATTACTCTTGTATTTAAAAATGCATTTACTGCAAAAACTTTGAAAGTTAATTTTAAAAACAGCTTTCTAGTTATTTATACAATGCAAAATTAGCATCCAAAAATCATGTTGTAATTATTTGCATATAAGTTTTAGTGATAAATGAGGAAGACCGATTTAATGTTAAATAGTCAATTAGAGATACTAGCTCAAGGACACGCTTATCTTGAAGGTGTAACTAAAGAGGACTATTCCCAAGTCATCACTCCTAACTTTATTAGCTCGGCTGGAGCTCATATGCGACATATTATCGATCATTATCAATCTTTAATGACCGGCTTTAGCACGCAAAAAGTAGATTATGATTGCCGCTTAAGAGGAGGAGATATTGAAAACTCTCCAACTGCTGCAATAAAAAAAATTGCCGAAATAACAACGTGGATTGAACAGCTAAGTCCAGATGATTTTAATAAACCGTTATCACTTTCAAGCGAAGTTTCAATTAAAAGCAAAAATGTACAAACAGTAACCACATCACTTGCGCGAGAGCTTATTTTTGTAGGCAGTCACGCTGTGCACCATTACGCGATGATTTCACAAATTTCTTTTGCTCAAAAGTCACAGCTCGATCAAAGCTTTGGTTTAGCACCAAGTACAGCTACTTTTTTAAGAGCAAATAGCCAGCCAGCCAGCACAACCAAAATCGATGCAAAATTAAAATGTGCACGTTAAGCTACTTTTTAACTGATGATGGCTACGAGCTATTTTTTAATCGCGATGAGCAAAAAACACGAGAAACGGCAATCGCTCCAAGTAAGCACCAGGGCAATGCAATTTTCCCCATTGATCCGCAAGGAGGAGGTACTTGGCTTGGGGTATCGCATTTTGGGCAAACACTCGCATTATTAAACGATTACCAAAGTGTATTTGATATAACTGCGGTAAAGCATAGTAGAGGTTTGTTAATCCCTCATTTACTGAGCAATAAAGCCCCTGCATTGTACCAATTACAAAACATGGATTTATCGGGCTACGCGCCTTTTAAGTTATGTATTTTTCCGGATGGACTATCGATAAATAACAATAACGTGGTTTTTGTTAGGTGGGATGCAAAGCAGTTGATCCACTGCCAAGTTGAACCACTTGCTACGTCATCAGGTGTTGAGCTTGAAACGGTGACACAAAAACGTAAACAACAATTTAAGCAACTTATTGATTTAAGACATCCTGAAAGTGAGCAGTTTTTAGCGTTTCATTACAGTAAAGCCGAACAAGGGCAATATGGCGTAAATATGCTAAGGGAAGATGCAATGACGGTCAGTATTAGCCATATTAAAGTTGGTAACACTATACGTTTTAATTATTTTGATAAGCAGTCTCAGCTCATTAGTAGCATTGGTTGTTTAAAAGTGGCTGCTGCTTAACTAAATATTTTTATAGCTGTTACATAACTAAAAAAGTCGACGCAATTAATAGCGTCGACTTTTTTTGCTCAATTTTTACCTGCTATATTAATACAGCAGGTAAAAATTATGAGTGATTTATATAATCATCCTTTTTATCACCAAGGTAGAGCTTAAGTAGCTTTTCAGGCGCACTTGGTAGGTGCACACTTAAAAGTAATCCTGGCGTGTGATTAAAGTTGCTATCAATGCCCATGCAATGAAATTGAGCGCCTAGCTTATGGTATTGCTTTAATAAAATCGGTATGTCTTTTTTATCTTCTTCTATTCCCATAACCAATGCTGATACATGGCCTATGTTTAACGTGTGGTCATTAATAAAGTCTTCAAACTCTGGGTGGAGCTTATTATTAAAAGGCGTATTGGCGCTAACACCTTGTTTATTATTAACCATTGCATGGTCAATAATTGCAACAGAACGAGGGTCATAAAGTTTACTTAATGAAACAGTGCCATATAAAGTCCTATAGCGTGGATTTTGCGCCATAAACGCACCAATCCCTTTAAATAGCAGTAATAAACCATGGTAACTGCCCTGATGTTTTTGAACTATAAACGATCGACCCATTTCTAAGCACGGCTGTTGCTGATTAATAAAAGAAGGTTCAAAGTTAAACATTTGCGATAAATAAAGAGCGCTCACGTCGCTATTTTTTTGTAATAAATCGGTTTGTCCAATTCTATAAGCACCAATAATTTCTTCATTTTTATGATCAAAAATAAACAAATGCATGTAAGTCGCATCAAACTTATCTGTGTCGCATGGCTCGCCACTTCCTTCGTTTAATGTGCGAAAAGTTATTTCTCTGAGGCGTGTTATTTCAGTAACGCAATTAGGTATTTGCTCTTGGTAGCCGTAATAAACTGAGTAACCTTTAAAGTCGACTAAGTGCTGCTCGCTTGGCAAGTTAGCAAGCTCATTTTTCATTTTTGTTTTATCAACTTCCTGCATAATGGCTTTGAGCTGTGTTGATTGGTTATCCTCTTGCCAAGGCGTTACAAAGCGCTCATCGTTTAAGTAACATTGCAAGCGCGCAAGTGCGTTTATGTCGTCAGTTTTTTCAAACTTATTTAATAATTTGGGTGTAAGTAAATTACCAGCGCTTAAGCTAATAGAGCTTTTTTGAATTTTAAGTAATTCGCGTATTAGCATTAATAATCTAAATCGGTAGTAAACACGCCCCAAGTTATAAAAGGTTGAGCTATTCTGACCGCTAATAAATACAGGCAATAAAGGAGCTTGTGTTTTTAAAGCTAGTTGAGCGGCTAAGCGATTCCATTGCCCGTCAGTTACACGCTGTTTTTCTGATTGAAAAAATGACACTCTTCCCGCAGGAAAAACCACAAGTAAGCCATCATTTTTAACATGACTAAAACACTGTTTTATTGCGCTGGTATTAATGGCTGCTTTTGGTTTTAGTGGGTTAGCAAAAATAAAATAGTCTTTAATTTCTTTAAATATTTTTAAACCCACGTTAGCCATTACTTTTGTATCGCTACGATAATGGGTGAGTAAATTTGCAATTATTACGCCCTCAATCATGCCATAAGGATGATTACATACCACTATGCAAGGGCCATGCTTTGGTATTTTGTCAATAACACCTTGTGCACCAAGCACATTTATACCTAATACATTTAACAGCTTTTCACTAAACTCTTGTTTATCTAAACCCGATAAATTATTAGAGAGGTATATATCACGCAGCTTATTGATGCCCAATAGGCTATCGAGCAGCGGAGCGGCTATTTTTAGTATATGACTCAAAGGAGAAACGGTGTTTATTGCCGCTACACTTAAGTTTGATACGGGGTGGTTTAATTTTGTCATATACGTTGATGCTCTTAAATTTTTATAGCTGTTGTGTATATTTAGACCGAGGAAAAACCACATTATGTTCAAATTAGGTTAATTAAGTTTGTTTAAAAGCGTAAAAATAATACTCAAATAGTCTTTTAAGTGCTAAATGGTTGTAGGTTATTAAGAAAATAGAAGAGGGTTTTAATTATCCATAAAATAAGGTTACCCACTACAGCTAATAAGAGTGATACAGCAAGTAATCCTTTGTAGTTATATATCACTACTTATAACTCAAAAACTAGACTTTTAAGCTTAATTAATGCTATTTAAGGTACATCTACTTTAAATGTAAAAAATCTCACCTTTATGCTAATTACTTTGCCCGTGTCTGAGCTCACCCCTGGTATGTACGTTGATAGCGTTACTAAGCAACACGAGGGGATCAATAGCATAAAAATTAAGACCAGTGGCTTGGTGCGCGACAAATCTATTATTAAGCGTTTAGTGTCTGAAGGGGTGCTCGAGCTGCTTATAGATTTTACTAAAGGTGATGCGCCAGTTCCTGCCAAATATAAGCCCCAAAGCGCACCTAAAACATCTAATAGCCAAAAAAAAGTAGAAAAAACATCTATAGCTATTTCTATCGAACAGGAGTTTGCTAAAGCTACTGTAAATTACGATCAGCATGGCCGAAAGTTACAATCATTATATGGCGATTTAACATCTGGCCTGAGTGTTAATATAAAAGTGCTTGATGAAATTGCCAGCGAGATAGTCAGCTCAGTTTTTCGTAATGCTAACGCTATGACTATTCTTACTCGTATAAAAGACAAACATAGCTATAACTGGCGGCATATGATCAACTGCGCCATTTTTACTGCTGTATTTGCTAAATACTTAGGGTATGGAAAAGCTGTTGTACAAGAGCTTGCAATGGGGGCGTTACTTCATGACTTGGGCCAAGCTAAATTACCGCAGGGTATATTTTCCAAGCCAACTAAACTAAGTAATAACGAGCTAGCAGCAATTAAAAAGCATGTTGCCCAAGGTTTAGGTTTAGTTAAAGGTGAGAAGGGTATAACTCCCCTTATGCTCGATATGATAGTAAATCATCATGAGCGTTTAGATGGCTCTGGTTATCCGCGAGGCCTGCAGGCTGAAAAGTTAAGTCGCCCGGCGCGTATAATGGCAATTGTAGATGTGTACGATGCTATGACAGCCGATAGAATGCACCAAGAGGGTGATGAGCCTATTAATGCATTACGCTACTTATTAGCCAATAAGCACTTGTTTGATGGTGAGTTAGTTCAGCGCTTTATAAAGTGCTTGGGGGTCCATCCGGTAGGAACTATTGTAAAATTAACGAATGAACGTTTAGCCTTAGTGCTTGAAGGGAACGTATTAAATCCTATTAAACCTAAAATTAAGCTATTTTATAATGCTAAGCATAATCATCATGTTACACCTAAAGACATAGATTTAAGTGAGCACACCCAAGAGCTTAAAATACTAGCGAGTGTTAAGCCTCTTGATTATCAGATTAATTTGTCTCGCCTGCTAAAAGAGCATTTGTTGAACTAGTTTTACTGCATTGCCTTTTTTTAGTTTGTTTTGCAGAAATAAACGCACCCAAAAAACAACTCCCCATCAGTGTTAACCATAGCAAAGTACCTAACTCTACATGCAATGCAAAACAACAAAGCGCTAAAGAAATCAACGCATTTAACATTGCCCCTAACCAATAATGGTTTACGGGGTTATCGCATTGTCCTGCTTGAGTGCATGCGCAGTAGTTTGCTTTGTAAAAGCAAAATACACTCGCCCCACAAAATATTAGCCCTGTAATAATAAATAAAATGATCACAGTTTTACTTCCTTTGCGATTTTATAGTGAGTGTAATTTGCTATATATTTCAAGTCAATCTAAATGATAATTAATTACAATTAGAGCTTTAGCTCTAATAACACATTTCTCATCCGATGAGTTTTAAATAGTTGTTAAAATGTCGTTAAATAACATGTTTTTTGCTGTTTTTTGACGCATTCATAGAGTTTTTTACAAAAAATTAAGGTAGTGTAGCAAAGTTTCAAATCCTAATAACAACACACATAGTACCCAGACAGTCAGTTTGGTTAAGGACTCAACAATGAAATTTTCTAAAACTCTTATTGCAGCTTCGCTTGCATTTGTTTCAGCTGATAGCTTTGCAGCTGCGTTTCAATTATCAGAGCAAAATGCATCGGGTTTAGGCCGTGCATACGCTGGTGAAGCTTCTATCGCAGACGATGCGTCTGTAGTTGCACGTAACCCAGCACTAATGACTTTATTTAAAGATAAACAACTAAGTGTTGCTGCTATTGGTGTAATTCCAGATGTAAGTATTGAAGGCGAAAGTACTAATAACGGTATTGACCCAAGTGCATTAGATGACGACAGCATTGCACCAAGTGCTGTAGTACCTGCTGTTTACTTTACTATGCCTTACAACGATAAAGTATCGATTGGTTTTGGCGCATTTTCTAACTTTGGTTTATCTACAGAGTTTAACGACGAATACGTTGCTGGCCAAATTGCTGGCGAAACAGAAATCTTTACTGTTAACCTTAATGCAAGCGTTGCTTATAAAGTAACTGAGCAATTCAGCTTTGGTATTGGTTTAAACGCTATTTATGCTGATGCAACTGTTATTCGTAAAGTGGGTGCTAATGCAAGCGGTATTGATTTTGGTGCTGATGCTGTAAACCTTCAAGGTGATGATACTGGTTTTGGTTTAAACGTTGGTTTAATGTACCAGCTAGATGATAACAGCCGTTTTGGTTTTAACTATCGTAGCGAAACAGACATCACATTTGATGGTGACTTCTCAAACGATCTACCAGCAGCTATTGGTGGTACAGGCGGCGCTAAGCTACCAGGAGCTGTTGATCTAACACTACCAGCTATTGCTGAGTTTTCTGGCTCACATCAGTTAGATGATAAGTTAGGCCTACATTACAGTGTATTATGGACAGGTTGGAGCAGCTTTGAATCACTAGAAGCACAAGTAACGTTACCAACTGGTGATAAGTTTGTTGCGTTTGAAAAGCAAGAGCAGTTTGATGACTCTTTCAGATACTCTGTAGGTGCTGATTACCAATACAACGAAGATTTACTACTTCGTGCCGGTGTTGCATTTGATGAGTCTCCAGTATCACAAACGCACCTATCAATCTCTATTCCTGATACCGATCGCTTTTGGTTCTCGTTTGGCGGTAACTACACAATTGATCAAAACTCTAACGTTGACCTTGGTGTAAGTATCATCCGTGGTAAAACACAAACGTTCACAGAAGCTGATGACTCGGGCAGCCAGTGGGGCTTCGAATCTAAAGGCCACGCGGTATTACTTGGCGCTCAGTATAACTACAAGTTTTAATGTAGAAGTGTCTCGTGGTTAATCACAGGGCACAAAAAAGCCGCTCACTTTAATTAAAGTGAGCGGCTTTTTTAATGCCTATTAAATAGTGTTAATAGGCATTTTATGAAAGCTTATAAGCTTTCTATTTTAGTTTTTTGCTCAAGTAGCTTAGTTTTAGCATCGCTAAACTCAGCCAGTTTTGCATTTTCTTTAGCAAGTACCGCTTCAGGTGCGTTATTAACAAACTTTTCGTTAGCGAGTTTGTTTTGCACTTGTGCTAGGCCTTTTTCTGCTTTTTCGAGTTGCTTATTAATACGTGAAAGCTCGGCTTCTACATCAATTAAGCCCGCCATTGGGATCATGATCTCAAGGTTGCCAACATAAGACGTTGCACATGCAGGTGCGTCGTCTTTGTTTTCAAGCATTGTAAACTCTTCAATTTTTGCAAGTGATGCTAAAAATGATTTGTTTTCTTCAATGCGGCGCACGTCGTCGCTTGATGCATTAGCAAGTAATACGCTAAGCGGTTTACTTGGGCTAATATCCATTTCACCACGAATATTACGAATAGCTAAAATGAATTGTTTAACCCACTCTAAGTCGTCCATCGCTTTAGCATCAACGCTTGCTTCATTATATACAGGGAACGGCTGAACCATAATGCTGGTGTTTGTTGTTTCAAGGCCTGCAAGAGGTGCAACACGTTGCCAAATAGTTTCAGTGATGTACGGCATCATTGGGTGCATTAAACGCAGTAAGCTTTCAAGTACGGTAATAAGTGTATTACGTGTACCACGTTGCTGTGCTTCATTACCTTTAAACAATACCGGCTTAGTTAGCTCTAAGTACCAATCACAGAACTGGTTCCAAGTGAATTCGTAAAGCGTGTTAGCAGCTAAGTCAAAACGATAGTTATCAAGGTGTTCAGTGTATGTTTTAACTGTTGACTCAAATTGACCTAAAATCCAGCGGTCAGCTAATGAAAGCTCTTTTTGTGCATCGTTTGCAAAACCACAGTCTTGCTCTTCTGTATTCATTAATACGTAACGGCTCGCGTTCCATAATTTATTACAGAAGTTACGGTAACCTTCAAGGCGGTTCATGTCCCAGTTAATATCACGACCGGTAGATGCCATTGCAGCAAGTGTAAAGCGAAGGGCGTCGGTGCCGTGTGCCTCAATACCGCCTGCAAATACTTTACGCGTATCTTTTTCGATTTTAGCGGCAAGTTTTGGCTGCATCATGTTACCAGTACGTTTTTGTACTAGGTCTTCAAGTTCAATGCCGTCAATCATGTCTAGTGGGTCAAGTACGTTACCTTTTGACTTAGACATTTTATCGCCATTGTCATCACGTATTAAGCCCGTTACATACACGGTTTTAAACGGAACTTGTGGTTTGCCATTTTCGTCTTTTATAAAGTGCAGCGTCATCATAATCATACGCGCAACCCAGAAGAAAATAATATCAAAACCAGTTACCAGCACATCAGACGGGTGGAAGGTTTTTAAATCATCGGTATTTTCTGGCCAACCTTGTGTAGAGAACGTCCAAAGTGCTGACGAGAACCACGTATCAAGTACGTCTTCGTCTTGGCTTAGTGTTACGTTATCTGCAATGTTGTTTTCACGGCGAACTTCGGCTTCGTCGCGACCAACAAATACATTGCCTTCACTGTCGTACCAAGCTGGGATACGGTGACCCCACCAAAGCTGGCGTGAAATACACCAATCTTGTACGTCGTTCATCCACGAGAAGTACATGTTTTCGTATTGCTTAGGTACAAATTGAATGTCGCCGTTTTTAACAGCGTCTTTTGCAGGTTCAGCAAGTGGGGCAACACGTACATACCATTGGTCGGTAAGTAGTGGCTCAATTACCACACCAGAGCGATCGCCGTAAGGAACCGTTAAACCATGGTCTTCAATTTTTTCAAGTAGGCCTAGTTCTTCAAATTCAGCCACAATTGCTTTACGAGCAGCAAAGCGATCAAGGCCGTGCAAGCGCTCTGGAATTGGCGCATCAAACTCAAGCTCTTTGCCGTCAAAGGTGTATGTCTCACCTTGGGTAAGAATAGCGGCGTCTTTATCGAAAATGTTGATCATCGGCATTTGATGACGCTTGCCCACTTCGTTATCGTTAAAGTCGTGCGCTGGGGTTATTTTTACACAGCCCGTGCCTTTATCTTTATCGGCGTGTTCGTCAGCAACAATTTTAATACGACGATTAACGATGGGTAATAAAATCTCTTTACCGATTAAATCTGTGTAGCGCTCATCATCAGGATTTACTGCAACACCTGAGTCACCCAACATGGTTTCAGGACGTGTTGTTGCTACTACTATGTAGTCTTTTCCGTCTTGTGTTGTAACGCCATCAGCTAATGGGTAACGTAAGTTCCACATGTGGCCTTGCTTGTCTTTGTTTTCAACTTCAAGATCAGAAATAGCCGTGTGTAATTTTGGATCCCAGTTTACTAGGCGCTTGCCTCGGTAAATTAGGTTTTCTTTATGGAGGCGTACAAACACTTCTTTAACAGCTTCAGATAAACCATCATCCATGGTAAAGCGTTCACGATCCCAATCAACCGATGCGCCAAGGCGACGAAGCTGCTTAGTGATAGTACCGCCAGATTCTTTTTTCCATTCCCAGATTTTATTAATAAAATCTTCGCGGCCTAAATCGTGGCGTGTTTTGCCTTCTTCGGCATGCAGTTTACGCTCAACCAACATTTGCGTTGCAATACCTGCGTGGTCAGTACCTACTTGCCATAATGTGTTGTTACCTTGCATACGTTTAAAACGCGTTAGGGTATCCATTATTGTATCTTGGAAGGCGTGGCCCATGTGTAAGCTACCAGTGACATTTGGCGGCGGGATCATAATTGAATATGGTACGCCTTGGCCAGATGGCTTAAAGTAGCCTTTTTGTTCCCAGTCTTGATATAGAGACTGTTCAATATCTTGCGGATTGTAGGTTTTATCCATTACACAGAACCTTAAATAAGTACTTAAATTAGTTGGTTAGTTTGCCTGATTGGCTAGCTATTAATATCTTGCGTGGTGAGATTGGCACCGAGTTGGCGTAGCTTTTTAAAACGCTCGCGGGCTGCTTGCTTAGCAGCTGGTTCTACGGGTACAAAATCAAAAACTTGGTTAAACCGACGAATGTAATCCGGTAACTGAGTAGCCAAGTTAATTAAAACTTTACGATTGCCAACAGGTGGCGTAATACCAATTTCTACAGGTGCGCCGCCTTTAGGGCCTTCACCTTGTAAATTATGTGGCACAAAACTATCTGGATCGAATGCCCAAATTATTTCATCAATGGCACAGGCTGCTTCGTTATCGTTAACACAAATAAACACACGCTGCCCATTTCGATACTGATCGGCCGCAATTTGAGCAGCCAAAGCAAAATGATCGTCAGCCTTAGCTGTTAACTCATCTTGTTGCTTTAGAACGAAAAATTTAGCGTTCATGTTCATTGTATCGGGGTTTCCCATGACATTGAATGTATACCAAATTGATATACATAAATTAAGAGGCAGATTTTGCCATATAACGGGGTTTGCTTCAATTAATACACAAATAAATAAGGCGCCAAATGGCGCCTTATAAATAGCTAAATAGATTATTAATCGTGCGTAGCTTCGCTTACACCCGCTCGATTTAATAAATACTGAGTAAGCATAGGAACAGGACGGCCCGTTGCGCCTTTTTTAGCGCCACTGCGCCACGCTGTACCGGCAACATCTAAATGTGCCCAATTATACTTTTTAGTAAATTTAGATAAGAAACATGCCGCAGTAATAGTACCCGCAGAGCGTCCACCTAAGTTCGTAAAGTCAGCAAATGGGCTTTCTAGTTGATCTTGATAGTCATCCCATAACGGTAACTGCCATGCACGGTCGCCACTTTGCTCAGACGCTTTTAATAAATCGTGCGCAAGTGGGTTATGGTTTGATAGTAAACCAGTAGCATGCGCGCCAAGGGCTACAATACACGCGCCAGTTAGCGTTGCTACGTCAATAACCGTATCTGGATTAAAGCGTTCAACATATGTTAGTGCGTCACATAATACTAAGCGGCCTTCAGCGTCGGTGTTTAATACTTCAACTGTTTGCCCTGACATTGTTGTTAAAATATCACCTGGACGATACGCATTTGAGCCAGGCATGTTTTCACAACCCGCTAAAACACCAATAACGTTAATCGGCAATTGCATTTGTGCAAGTGCACGCATTGCGCCAATAACGCCTGCTGCTCCGCCCATGTCGTATTTCATTTCGTCCATGCCTTCGCCTGGTTTTAATGAAATACCGCCTGAATCAAACGTTAGACCTTTACCAACAAGTACAATAGGGGCTTGGTCATCAGCGGCGCCTTTGTAGTTAATAATCGACATAATCGATTCGTTATCACTACCTCGGCCAACAGCTAGGTAAGAATTCATACCAAGTTCTGCCATTTGCTTTTCGTCAATAAGATCAACAGTGATGTTGTCAAAATCAGTTGCCAGCTCTTGTGCTTGTTCACCTAAGTACACAGGATTACAAATATTTGGTGGCATATTAGCTACGTCTTTACATAGCTTACTACCTGCTGCAATGGCTAAACCATGCTCAATAGCGCTTTCGCCAATAGTTAGTTCGCGTCGTGTTGGTACGTTAAACACCATTTTACGCAGTGGACGGCGAGGGTCTACTTTTTTACTTTTCAGTTGGTTGAACGTATATAAGCAGTCTTGCGTTGTCTCAACTGCCTGACGTACTTTCCAGTAGGTGTCGCGACCTTTAACGTGTTGCTCTGTTAAAAAGCAGACTGCTTCCATAGAGCCCGTTTCGTTTAAGGTATTAATAGTTTTAGAAATGATTTGTTTATATTGCTTATCATCAAGCTCACGCTCTTTACCACAACCAACAAGCAATATGCGCTCGCTTAATACATTAGGTACATGATGCAATAATAAAACTTGGCCTGGCTTACCTTCTAAATCGCCACGGCGAAGTAAATTAGAGATATAACCATCACTAATTTTATCGAGTTGTTCACCAATGGGGGATAACCTACGTGGCTCGTAAACGCCAACCACAATACATGCGCTGCGCTGTTTTTCTGGGCTACCACTTTTTACGTTAAATTCCATTGTTACTCCTGGTTTTGAGTCGTTTAAGTTACTAAGTTGGGGCTAAAAAAGTATTTTCTAGTCTTATCTACGTAACTTATGTAAGGATAATTCTTATTTTAGCTGATTTTGTTAGACTCTTACTGTGTAATTGAACTTTATATGCTTAAGGGCTACTAATGCAACATTATATCGTGCACTTAGGTAGGATAATTAATTTTGATGGCTTATAATAATAGCCTATTTGCCGGTATTAATTGGGTAAAATAGCTATTTAACTATTCAATTCTCACTATCGTAGTGAAATTCCATGTTTAACAGGGGCGAGCATTGCTAATTTTCCGTTATTTGACCGCTGAGGTTTTAAAATCGCAGGTCGCCGTATTTTTAACTTTGATGACAATATTTTTGTCACAAAAGTTAGTTGGTATTTTAGGTGATGCCTCTGAGGGCAGCATTCCTGCTAAATTAGTGCTATCGATGATTGCACTAAAACTTCCACAACTAGCCTCGCTAATACTTCCGCTGAGTATATTTTTAGGCATTATTTTAGCCTACAGCCGTATTTACGCCGATAGCGAAATGACCATACTTAAAGCCTGTGGCGTAAGTGAATGGTATGTTGTGCGCGTAACACTTATATCAAGTGTAGGGCTTGCTATATTAGCCGCAGCACTGACTATGTATATAGCGCCGTGGGCAAGCGAGCAAGAGTATCAATTAAAAGAACAAGCCAAAGCTGATGCGGGGCTATCCGCACTCAGAGCTGGGCGGTTCCAAGAAACCGGTAACGAAAAAGCCGTGGTGTTTATTCATAATATTGAAAAGGGTGGCAAAGAGCTCAATAAGGTATTTGTTGCACAGTTACCCGATAGCGAAAAAGGCAACCTAGCGCGCTTAGTATATGCAGAGCAAGGTGTTGTGGTTGAAGCAGTAAATGGTGAGCAACAGCTCGTGCTAACAGACGGTAAACGTTACGAAACAGATGGCACAACGCCTGCACTTAACTTAACAGAATTTGATGGTTACAGCGTACAAATACGAGAACAAGAAATAGAGCACCAACGCCGTAAATTAGAGGCTGTGCCTACTAATCAATTACTCGCCATTAATACTCCAGAATCTATTGCTCAATGGCAGTGGCGACTCGCTATTCCGTTATCAATTCCGTTACTTACCTTACTGGCAGTACCGCTAAGTGTGGTTAATCCTCGTCAAGGTAAATTTGCAAAACTAGTACCTGCTATAAGCTTGTACTTAGGCTATTTTATTTTATTAAATGCCGCTAAATTTGCAGTTGAAGATGGCAAAATTCCGCCTTCAATTGGCTTGTGGTGGATTCACCTAAGTGCCTTGTTTATAGGTGGATTATTAATTATAAAAGGGCGACCGTTGGGCGCTTGGCTTAAAGCCGTTGTAACTAAGCGGGAGTTAGGCTCATGATGAAAACGCTTGATTGGTATTTAGGCCGCAGTATTTTACAAACTACCGGCTTTGCATTGTTGGTACTTGTTGGTATTAGCACCTTAATTAAGTTTATCGACCAGCTAAAGTCGGTAGGGCGTGGCAGTTACGATTTAATGACCGCAATGCTTTACACGCTTTACACAATACCTGGCGATTTAGTGGTGTTTTTTCCGATGGCTGCGCTAATTGGTGGCTTAACGGGTTTGGGGGCACTTGCCTCAAACAGTGAGCTGGTAGTGATGCAAGCGGCTGGTATGTCGCGCTTACAAATAATTGGCTCTGTGATGAAAACGGCCATATTTATGGCTGTATGCATGATGGCACTTGGCGAATGGGGTGCACCTGAAGCGCAATTACACGCCAAAGAAATGCGTAACCAAGCAATACATGGCGGCGATGTATTTAACACACAAAAAGGTGTATGGGCTAAAGACGGCAGCAATTTTATTAATATTGAAGATGTTGACGAAAACGGCAGGCTCAATGGGGTACACATGTACCACTTTGACAAATCGTTAGAGCTTACCCAAATCACTAAAGCAAAAGATGCACTGAGCCGAAAAGATGGCTGGCTACTTCGTGACGTAAATAAGGTTATTATTACTAGCGAAAAAACCACAACAGAGCAATTACCTGAAGAGTTTTATTCTTCGCAATTGACCGCTGAAAAGTTAGGGGTTGTTTCGGTAAAACCAGAGTCACTTTCATTTACTGGGCTTTGGTCGTATTTAACTTACTTAGAGCAAAACGAACAAGACACTAGTACCTACGAGCTTGCACTGTGGCGTAAGCTTATGCAGCCTGTATCTGTAGCGGTAATGCTGCTGGTGGCGCTCTCGTTTATATTTGGCCCGCTGCGTACCGTTACTATGGGCGCACGTATTATTATGGGTGTTGTAACGGGGATCGTGTTTCATTTAACTAATGAAATATTTGGCCCTGTAGTTATGGTTTACCAAATACCTGCCATTATAGGTGCGGTATTGCCCAGTATTATATTTATAGGCTTTGCGACATATTTGATGAATAAACGGGTATAGAGTACCTATTCAAAGCATTAAAAAGGGTGACCAGTAGTCACCCTTTTTGCTTTTTAATTACCAGTTTTGGAAAGCTGGTATTAATCAAGCTCACTATAAATACGTCTGTTTTCTTCTTTAGTAAGCGCAATAACTTCTGTTTTAGAGATGTAGTCTTGTAGTGCTTTTTTGTTTTTAAAATCGACTAACACCACCAAATTACCTAAACCGAGTAAAGCGCTAACGCTGCGGATAATTGATTGCGGCCAGCTAATTAAATTACCTTCAAGAGTTTGTACTTTTAAACGCCATGCACGCATGCCAATGGTTTGCCCGCTTTTAGTCCAAAAGTAGCCAAAAAATACTAAGCTAACAATAATTAAAAGAGCGGTACGAATACCCGAAAGAAGATTTGAATTTTGAATAAATGCAGATACATCCTCTGCGCCATTTAAACTAATTACATCGAGAGAAATAAGCCCCTGTACTGCAAATAAATACAGCACTACAGTTAACATCGCAAACGCAATAATGGCTAACGTATCGTAGACCAACGACGCAAAACGGCGCCAAAAACCAGCACGTGGAAACTCACCCGACATAAATACACTCTCACTATTAATATGCGAGCTAGTTTAACAAAAAAGCTTACAAATACTAAGACATGTTAATGTTTAGAGAGAATTGATTTTATTGCTGTAAATTACTACCTACGGAGGGGAATGAAAAAGACCCTACTATTTAAAGTAAGGCCTTTTAATTTATAGCGAGTTTAACCTAGCTTAATAGCAAGGTATTTTATGTCGTCACCACTTATTTGCGGTAAAAAATAAATATCGCCGTATTTAAAATACTGCTGTGAGTTAATTATTACGGCCTGTGCTGTCTGAGGTAATGAATCGTAAGTTTGGCCCAAGCTATAGTCATTCACATTACCCACTTTTACTGCCTGATTAAGGCGAGTTGATGGCTCATCAACAACCGTATAACCATCATTATCCGCAATGTAGTACACATTTTGATAAGTGTAGTAAGTCGTATTATGGTGTTTAAAATGCCTGTAATTTCTTGGTAGCGTATTTATACGCAGGCCTCTAGGTGGTTTAACAACATGGTAGCCTCTTTTAGCTTTACGGTAATAAAGGCCGTCGTTAAACGTAAACGAAATACCATTAAATCTGATTGATGCGCTATTGCGTGGTAAATGGTTTATAAATCGATTTTTTCTGTAAGTGACTGAATTGTGATGGCTTGTTAAGTAGTTATATTTTCGCTGGTTGTAGCGGTGTAGTTCACGCTTTTCCTGTTTGTACTTAGCAAGCTTACGTTTTTCTTGCTTACGGTCTTCTCGTTTTTCTTTTTTATGCTCAATACGCTGCTTTTTTTCATGGCGGCGTTCATCGCGTTTATATTCAACACGTTTGTCGTGATCGCGTTTAAAGCTTTTATCATTCTCTCGCTCGTTTTGTGCTCCAAGCGCAGAGCCTGATACTGCGCCAATGGCGAGCAGGGCAGGTAGTAAAAAAGTAAGTTTCATAGTATTGCCTCGTTTATGTTTTTACATAACTGGGTTCAATACTAGCGGCTCAAACTGAATGTTAACTGACATACAACAGCAAACGGAGTTATGCTTACAGCTTTTTACATTTTACTGACGGTTCTTGACATAATCTCTAGTTTTTGACGATTTTAGGAATATTTTGATACACCAAAATGATTAGTGGTATCACAAAAAATGGATACGAAATTAGTAATTAAGCCTTCCTTGGCTTTGCAGATTAATTACTTTTGATAAAAAGGATAATCGCTATAACCTACTTCAGTACCGCCATACATAGTGGCTGCATCGGCTTCGTTAAACGTCCAATTATTTGCTATACGCTCTGGTAAATCAGGGTTAGCTATAAATGGGCGACCAAATGCAAATAAGTCACCGTAACCTTCACCTAAAATACGCACTGCTTTTTCTACTGTGTATTTACCTGCATAAATAATGCGCCCTGAAAATTCAACTCGGACTGCTTTATAAAATTCTTGTGGTAAATCGGGAGCGTTATCCCAATCAGCTTCCGCAATCGATAAGTAAGCAATACCTGCTTGCTCAAGCACTTTAACGGCCTGGATATAAGTGTGATGAGGGTTTGATTCAACAAGCCCTAAATACACTCGTGTTTCATCTGTGCTTTCAAATAAAGGAGCAAAGCGTACACCTAAACGGTTTGCGCCTACAACGTCACTTACCGCTTCAACTATCTCTTTTAAAAAGCGCAGGCGATTACTAAGCGTTCCACCGTATTGATCGTCACGGTTATTAGTATGCTCAGAAATAAACTGATTAACTAAATAGCCGTTAGCACAATGAAGCTCCACACCATCAAAGCCAGCTTCTAGAGCATTGCGTGCAGCTTGAGCATACATGTTTACCAGTTCGCCAACTTCAGTTGTTGTTAGCGCACGAGGCTCACTTGGGTCAGCCAATGCGCCTTCACCAGGTGCGGTTTCAATAAATACTTTTACATTGTCAGCTGCAATGTCTGAAGGACCAACCGGTTTACCTGAATTTGGTTGTAGTGTGGCGTGCGATACGCGCCCTACATGCCAAAGCTGAGCAAAAATAACACCGCCTTTAGCGTGTACCGCGTGTGTTACTTTTTTCCAGCCTTCAATTTGTGCTTGCGAGTGAATACCTGGGGTCCAAGCGTAGCCTTGTCCACGAGGTTCTATTTGTGTGCCTTCGGTAACCATAAAACCAGCCGATGCCCGCTGCGCATAATACTCAGCCATTAATTCATTAGGAATATTGCCAGGCTGAGTGCTGCGAGAGCGAGTAAGAGGTGGCATCACAATACGGTTTTTAAGTGTAAAAGGGCCAAGCTCAATTGATGAGAATAAAGGGGCGGTATTAACTAATTCTGATTTCATTTTAAATTCTCTTATAAAGCAAACAAAGGCTTAAATAGTGGTTAAGCAACATTGGCAGCATAGAGACTTAAGGATACAATTTGAAACAACACTTTTTTGTGCAGCATACAATTATGAATGGTATTAGTCGGCTCGATATAAAACAGTTAAGAGTACTCAGTAGCTTATTAGAACTGCAAAATCTTTCGCAAGTAGCCAAAAAAATGGGGTTAACGCAACAAGCCATTAGTGAGCAACTACGAAAGCTACGAGACTTATTTGACGATCGCTTGTTTATACGCCAAGGCAATAACATGGTTGCTACTCCTAAAGCGCAAGGACTCAAGGCGCCTGTTAATCATATTTTAAAGCAATTAGAGTCGTTACTAGAGCCCGAGCAGTTTAGCCCGCAAACTTATAAAGGTGTGTTTACCATAAGCGCAACCGACTACGCCACGCAGGCCTTATTGCCACAATTATTTAATATTACCCGCCGCGAAGCGCCAGGTTTAAAGTTGATTGTGCGCGACTTTGCATCAGATAACGTTAATCAACTTATAACGGCAGGCGAGCTTGATTTGCTGATAAGCTTTCCAGAATTTATACCCGACAACCTTTCTTATATCACTTTGTTTGAAGAACAACATTTGTGTATTACCGGTATAGGTAACACGACTTACACTGAACCTTTGAGTTTGGCGCAATTTGCAAAGCATCCACAGCTAGTGGTGTCGCCATCTCGTGCAAATTTGCGCGGATCGCACGATCAGTGGTTTGAAAGCCAAGGGCTAAAACGTAATATTGTAATGTCGGTACCAAGTTTTTCTGCGGTGCCCGACATTTTACATACAACCGATATGCTCGCGTTTTACCCATCAAGATTATTACCAAACAGCAAAGTTAAACAGCTAAAAATAGAAGCTCTGCCCCCTACATTTAAAGTAATAGCCGCATGGCATCCGCGTACTAATAACAGCCCTATTCATAAATGGTTGATAGAGCAATTACAAAACTTATAAAATCCGTAAAAATGCAACAAGATCTAAACGCTCTTGCTTGGTGAGTTTTAATGGTTTTAACAGTTTCGTCGTTTTAGGAAAGTGTGGATCGTTTAATTGGCTTTTCCTAGGCTTAGGTCTTGCTCCACCATGGTTGTACATGTTTACTATGCCTAGTAGGTCATCAAAAAGCCCATTGTGCATCCAAGGAAATGTTTCAGTTAAACCAAGTAGAGAAGGGGTTCTAAATAACCCTATATCACTTGGATTATTTGTAAAATTAAACCGCCCTTTATCTTCAAAACTACGGCCGTAATAATGAAGGCCAGTGCCATGAAATTGGTTGTCACTTAATAGTGCGCCATTGTGGCAAGTCATACATTTTGCTTTGGTTCTAAATAAATGTAATCCGTTTAATTCATTATCGGATAAACGTCTAAGCGCTTTTTTTGGATTACTCTGAACCTCATTAATAAATGATTTAAAGCGAGTATTAGGTGCAATGAGTGTTCGCTCAAAAGCTACGAGGGCTTCTGCCATTTGTGCCATAGAGAGCGTATTTGCATTAAAAGCACTTTTATTAAATGCCGTATAGCTTTTATCTTTATTGACCCGCATTAAAGCTTTTTGTGGATCTAAGTCCATTTCAATTGGGTTGCTAATGGGCATAAGTGCTTGTTGCTCAGCTGTTTTAGCGCGACCATCCCAAAAAAAACTTTGCCACTGATCTATACCAAAAATTGCAGGGGTATTGCGTGTGCCTATTTTCCCATCAATACCCACTGCGGTTGTGCGGCCATCATGAAAGCCTTTGTCGCGCTCATGGCAGGTTGCGCAGCTAACGGTATTATTACGCGAGAGCTGCACATCATGAAAGAGCTTGTCACCTAAAGCAACATGCTCAGGTTTTGGCGAGGCTACAGGCAAAAGCGACATGGGCTCAACGCTTCTGCCATCACTGGTTTGAATAGCTGGCCAGTGTGCTTGGCCTTTGCTATACAGTGAGCGTAAATCGTGGCTACTTGTTGGTGTGGCGTTTAAGCTAAATGAGCACAGAAAAAAAATGCTTAATAACCTAATCATAGTTATAGCTAACTCCTAGCCAGAACATACGCCCAGGCTCAATACCAGATGCGCCTTCGTTTACTGTGTAAGTACGTGCATTCAACAAGTTAGAAATATCTGCTCTTATTTCAACTGACTGGGTTTTTGTTAGGTTGTGGCTATAGCGCAGGCTAAGGCCTAGCATGGTTCTGGCACGAATTTCTTGTTCTTCGTATACATCAACAAGTGTTGATTCTGCAGGACAATTTGCACAGCTCTGTTCAAGGCCTATGCTTTCGCTTGCGCCGGTACTCACTGCGCTGGTGTAGCTATCACTGAAGGTTACGTTAAGCCCTGTGCTTAATGAATTGCTCCAATCAACATTCCAACCTAGCGCACTGGTAATCGGAGTGCCAAAGTTTGTACGAATTTGATCAAGTTGTCCAAGCGTTACAAGCTCGCCGCTGCCACTTGCATTTACGTAGTAAACGAGTTCGTCAAGGGGGGTATTTTCAGCAGTGGCATTGTAGTCGTCGTTAGAGACTTTGTTTTCAGCGTATGAGGCGTTAGCCCATAATGAATGGCTACCAAACTGCGCGCTCCACGAAATAGAATAGCGCTCTGAGCTACCATCACCTTCGTTGGTCATACGAATATATTTATAGCCATCGCTACCTGCTTCTTCATCGGTAACCTGAGAAAATTGCTGATGCTTTTTACGTTTTACATATTTAAGCGATACATTACCTGCTTTTTCAAATGAATGTGCAATACCTAATGCGAGTTCGTCATCGTACGGGGTGTTTACATCATCAAAGCGGTACTTAAACGTGCCAGTATAGTTAGAAGGTAGCCACCCTTGCAGGTAACCGTTTTCAATTGGGCGGTATTCTCGATATGAAAAACGCTGCTGTTCTTTGACTTTATAACCAATAATGGCAGAGTCGTAATAGCGGTTAACGCCTGCACTAATAATAGTGCGGTTGTCGTTAAATACGTCGTAACCCAGCGATATACGTGGCGCGATATTATGATTTGCTAAAAAGTCATCATATTCGTAGCGCATACCTAAGTTTAGGTTTAGCTGCCCTAATGTGATGCTATCGGTTACATAAAACGAGGCACGATTAAGTGTTACGTTAATGTATTCGGCAGGGGTGACTAAACGGCCATTAAAATACTGCGCTGTAGCTGTTACATTATTTGTATAGGCAGTAATGTGCGATTGATTATTAAAATCAATTTCGCCACCAAGTTGTGCTGCTAACTCATCAATAGAAATAGTGGTTTGAAGTGCTTGGCAATCAAGTGTGTAACCGCTGCAATTAAGTGGCGTACTCGCGCTAGACCATATAATAGGGGAGTCGTAGCTGTAGCTATTTTGTATGCGTTCGCGTTCTACTTCTTGGCGAATAAGTTCAATACCGGCTTTAATGCGGTGCTCAGTGCCTGCAAACTCCAGCGTTTTAAAATCAAGGGTGTTTTTCCAGCTGGTGGTGTATTGGGTATTATCTAGGGCGCCATATCCCCCTTGGCGAGAGTAACGAGTTTGCGCATCGCCTTGGTCGGCATATTGCCCCCAACCTTTCCCTTTGGCTTGTAGCCAGCTATAAAAGTGAGCTGGGCCTTCTCGGCTGCTGTCACTCATACTAAAATTAAGATTACTGTGCCACGATGCAAAGTCAAAATGCTCAGTTAATGCCGCAACGGCGCCAATAGCACCGCCTTCTAAATGAAAGTTACTGTCTTTGGCATCCGTTATAAAGTTATCAACTTCGTAGGGGGAGTACATTAGTGTTAAATCTAGTGCATCTACCCAGCCATTTCGGTAGCCATACTTCACAATCGCATTTATGTTTGTTCTGCTTTGGGTTTTTACTTCCCCTAGCGATAAATCGCTGATGTCGCTGGTTAAGTAATTAACGCTCATCATTAATCCATGGCGCTCATTAATTTGTTTATTAGCACGCAGGTTATAGCTAATTTTTTCGTATTTAGGCTCTTCAAGAGTACTTTGGTCAACATTTTGCTGTGAACTGTCTTGATCAGCCTCAATAAAATGATAACTCCCCCAGCTACTTTGATTCCCCCGCACGCCAAAACTAAAGCTGTTGTTTGCAAATACGCTTTTGGTTTTACTATCAACAATACCACCCGAAAAACCACCAAATTCAGCCGGTATGTTATGGTCGTAAACTGTGATTGATTCAACTATATCGGAGTTCACGTTCATACTTTGTACGCCACCCGACACATCGTCTGATGAAGAGCTTAATCGGCTGCTGCTTGCTGGGTCTATGCGGTTATTGTAATTTAACCCATCTAACGAAAACCCTGTTTGCCAAGGCTGCGCCCCTGAGATTGATATTTCTGGCGCGCTGATCTCAGCTAAGCTACCAATAGAGTACGCTTCGTTACTTAGCTGCACGCCAGGGAGCAATGCAATTAGCTCATTTATATCGCCATTGCCTTTAGGTGTGGCGTTTATAAAATCACGGTTTAAATAAGAACGCCCAATAACTTCGGGTACTTCTATGCCTATGTACTGGCCTTTTACTTCAATATGCTCAAGTGCTTCACAGCGCTCTTTTTGCTCATCTTTAAGTTCGTTACATGGCTGTGGCTTTGGTTCGGTCTGCTGTTGCTGCTCTGCGGCGTATACACCCTGAGAAAGCAAAAGCAGACACGCGAGGGTAGTCGGTGTCTGCATATATTACGGCTCTTATTTAAATACCTAGTGGGGTAGTGTCTTCGCTATCAATGACGCCATCGTTATCGGCATCTTGGTCGGCAATTAATCCTGCTAAGGCTATGTTTTCATCGCTGCTATTAGGTAAAAAGAAGTTAGGTAAGCCGTCGTGGTCGGTGTCTACGCTCGCAATAGCTATGCCTCTAAAGTCATCGCGTGAGGCAACTAAGTTGGTCATGCCTATGTAAAGCTCAAGCTGATCAGCCTCGCCATTAACGCCATTAGTTATTAGGCTTTGTGATTTAGTAATATCGTTAATTAACGTAAAGCTGTTAACTAAGTCTGCCATGTTGTCGGCAATAATTGTATCGGCAAAGCCCAAAATAAGAGGCTGAAGCGTATTTAAAAGCGTGCTAGCTTGTGTTTTTGCATTACTATAATTTGCTGAAAAGTCGCTAATGTTCGCTGCGTTTGAACCCATACTTGAAAGCATAGAATAACGTAAAAATTCACCTGTTTGAGCTTCTTCTAAACCAATTACTTCGGCTTTAACAGCGGCTAAAATAGTTTCTAGCTGATCGCTTGTTAACTCATTTAACGCAGGTGTTATTTCTGTAATTGCATCATTTAAAGTGGTGCTTGCAAGCGATGTTTGATTTGCATTAACTAAGTAACCTAAGGTTTCTAGGCGGGCTTCAAATCTGTCTTCGGTATCTTCATCTAGTGCAATATAACTAAGTAGTTGATTGTGTACACCGGCTACTTGCTCCGCTAAGCCGCCTTCAATTAGCGATACTATTACTTGATTATGCGCCGTAATTGATGAGCTATTACTTAGCGTGCGTATGTCGCCATCATTAAGCGTATTAAGTATGGTTAAACATTTATTAGCCGCACTTGCTGTATCACCACCAACTCGCGCTGTTAAGCTTACTAATGACTTACAGCCTTTAAAACCCGTTAAAAACGTGGTTGATGACTCTTTGCTAATGTATTCATCAGAGGCTAAAAAGTCGCCCGCATAGGTAAATACTTGCTGTGCTAAGTCGTTTCTGCCGGCCTCACTTAAAATTAGGCCTGTGCCTGGGACGTTATCAAGTTCGGTAAGTGCTCTAAAGAATTCGTTATAATCGCCATTTTCAGTAAAAAAGCTGCGAGCTTGTGCTGCGGCACTTGTTATATCTTCACCGGCAAGTAAGCGGTTAGCTATATTAAAGCCATATACTTGCTCTTGAGCGTTGTTTATATCGGTTTCGCTGTCTGACAGCGTTATTGCTGGGTTTTCGTCGCTTTGGTATAAGCCTTCAATTAAGCCCGCTAAAAATTGAATAGGGTAAGTGTAGTTATCTAATGTAGCGGCGTTGTATGGCGACGCTGAGTAGGTGTAGTTACTATCAAAACCGGTAGAGCCATACATAGCAAGGACTTGGTTAGTGTAATCTTTTGCTGCTTCAAATTCGCCAGCTCTATAAAGGTATTGCGCAGCCCAAGCCCCGTGCAACGTTTTGTATTGCTCGTATGGTTGGCCTTCGTATTCGCCGCTACGTACAAGTCTGTAACCCGTTTTTACCGCAAGTTGCGCGTAGTTATTGGCAAGTAATTTGGCTTGAGTTAAATCGCTTTCATCTAGGCTTTGTGCATAGCTTTGTAGGGCATCATCTATTGATAAGCGTACGCTATTTAAAAAGTAGCCATAGCTTGATGTGTATTCGTCTTCGCGTACTTGCTCAGCGTATAACGAAATTGTATTCAACAAATTACTTGCTTGCGAGACTTGATCGGCGTCTAGGTAGCTTTTTACTAAAGAGTAAAGTGCTGATGCGTCTGATGAGGCAATGTTATCGAAACCTTTATCAGCTAAGTATTGGTTGTAGGCCGCTACCGCCTGGACGCGGTAATCGTTTGCTTGCTCTGTTTGGCCTATTTCATCAAGTGCTTGCGCCACATCTTTTAGTGCCGAAGAACGCGCCGTTTGCTCGTTTATAAGTGCTAAATAGTCGTTAGCAGTATCTAAAAATCCTGCACGCGCATAGGCCGCAGCTTGGGTTGCGTATATATCGTAACGAGACAGTTCGTCAGCAATATTTGCGCTTAGTTCATCTGCTTGTTTTAGATGAGATAGTCTAGAACTGTAGTAATAATTAAGTTTGTCTTCGTTAGTTACATAAGAAGGGCTTAACGAAATAATTGCAGTTAATGGCTCGCTAATTAGGCCATCTGTGTAACTAATTTCAAATTGCTCATCAATGCTGCTTAGAGTTTGTGCCTCATAGGTAAATTCACCCGTGGTGCTATTTATGCTCATTACGCCATTACTAGGTGGTGTAATTAAGCTAATAGTTACGGTGTCACCATCTAAATCTTGCGTAGTAATAATCCCTTGCGTGGTGGTTGAAGAGGTAACAAACACGTTAGTGGTTAGTAACTGTGGTGCATCATTAACATTTTCTACGCTAAAACGTACCACAACATTTGCTGTTAAGTTGCCATCGCTTGCGCTAATGGTCGCGGTATCTTCGCCATAATAATTACTAAAAGGCGTATACGTAAATTGACCATTTGCTTCTACTGCTATAGTGCCGTTACTTGGTGCATTAGCAAGTGTGTAGCTAAGGGTATCGTCGTCGGTGGCTGTTACTTGAGCAGTAAATGGAGTGTCTTCGTTTACAGTAAAGCTTAAATTAGGTTGTGCAAACTGCGGGGCTGTGTTGCCAGAGCCACCACCACAGCCAGCTAAAGCAAGGGCGCATAATATTGGGGTAAACTTAATTAGCTTGTTCATTATTGTTAATATAAAAAGTTAATGATGTTGCGAATGATAACTGATATCAATTAGATTTAAAAGTTTAATCTGTATTTGTATTATAAATAGTGAGTATTCAATTGAGGTTAAAATGTCCCTAAAAAGCAAAACCCTGCGCTTAACAGGGTTTATATTGCAAATAAGAGAGTGTTACTAAATGGAGGGGAACCAATTAATTATTTAAGATCGTTAATAATAAGAAGGGGGAAGTTTTTAGCTGAGCGAGGTTGCCAATTATTATAGCTAATATTGCTAATTCCAAAATAGTTAAGCACTTTAGGTGAATACGTCCAGCCACGGGCACGTTGCTTTATAGCTGCGCTGCGTAAATTGGGTTTTAACCCTACAGTGAGTAAATCATGATTTACGTTTAATTTTTTGTATAGGGCTTTTTCGCGCAGGCTTGCTTTATTAATTACCTCATCGTAATGAGCACGTAATTCTTCCCACTTTTGGTTTTTTTGCGGCTCTTCTAAATGCTTTACCATGGCATCAATATCACTATCTAACCATTTTGCTGAGGCTGCATCTCCATGCCAACCGATAATTGCATTAGGTTCTATTGTAGTAGGGTGCCCAGCAAGCAACACATAATTAGCACACGATGAAAAACAAAACTGCTTTATATTTACGGTTAATTTATGCGCCAAAATTAGCTCGGCTAAATCCATTCCTAAAGCTATGTTTCCGCCGCCGCTGGTAATAGTAAAGGTATTAATTGTGGGATTGTTTTTTAACAGCTCAGCTGCTGTATTGTTATTTTGTTTGTTGATTTGACCACTATAAATAAGCGTTTTATCGCTTAAAGTGACTTTAGCCTGTAATAAAGCTGGGAATATTAAAAAAAGAGTAAAAATTAATTTTTGCATGTGGGTTTTGAATGAGTATTTTTGCCAAAGGCTACGTAATTTGGCTAAGCGAGGCAAATACTAATTTGTCTAAAGTAAGTTAACTCCTTTTAACCCCTTCTTAACCCTCGACCTAATAAGCTATGTGTAATAGTACGAATTAGGCATAGTTAAATGGTTTATTTTAAAAAGCACTCAACTGGTTTTTTACTTGCACTTAGTTGTACACTTGCTGCATGTAGTAGTCAGCCAAGCTATCAAGGTAATAGTACTGAGCAGTCGCTAAAGCAACATACAAACTGGCAGTACACGCAAAGTAACGCACAGCAAGTAAATTACATTACCGATTTGGTGGATATTGAAGGGCTTGATTCGCTTATTGAGCAAGCTGTTACTAATAACCCATCGTTTAATCAAGTGCATGTTGCATTAAAACTAGCTTATGCGCAGCGTGATGTAACCGCTGCAAGTCAGTGGTTTAGTGTAGATGCAGGATTTGACGCGCAGCGCAGTAAAACCGAAGGCACGCAATACAGCTCATCAGTAGGTATAAGTTGGGAAGCCGATATATGGCAAAAAATTGCTGACAATGTAGCCGCGCAAGATATGACTATTGCCAGTAATCAAGCTACTTATCAAGGCGCTAAAGACACCTTAGTAGCCAGCGTGATACGCACGTATTTAAACATTATTTTGCAGCAAAATTTGCTCGATATAGAGCAACAACGTTTAGTTGTTTTACAAAATAATGAGCAAAGTATTGTAGAGCGCTACCAATATGGATTAGGTGATTTAGAAGCGCTTGATACCGCCCGTACTAGCACGGCATCTACTCGCGCAACCATTGCCGATTACAAAGAACAAATAGCAAAAGCAAAGCGTACTTTAATGCTAATTGTAGGCACTGATAAACTTCAAAACCTGCCAAATACATTAACACTACCAAGCGTTATTGAGCCATTAAGTACATTACCAGAGCAAGATTTAGCGCGCCGACCTGACTTACAAAGTGCCTATTACAACATTCAGGCAAAGCATTACTTGGTTGATGTATCGTACAAAGAGCTACTACCGAGTATTTCGCTTTCGGCATCACTGAGTGATTTTGCAAGCACGCCAAGCCAATCATTATTAACCAGCCCAGTGTGGAGTTTATTAGGCAGTTTAAGTGCCCCTTTATTTGAAGGTGGAGCACTGCGTGCGCAAGTTGATATTGCAAAATTAAATGCCGAGCAAGCGTTTTGGCAGTACCAAGATACGCTGCTAAGTGCTGTAAACGAAGTTGAAAATGCACTTGGGCAGGAGCAATCATTAACCGAGCAGCAACTGCAAATTAGCAATGCACTTGCTAGCGCTAAACGCAGCTTTAGTAACTATCAAAGTAAGTATCAACAAGGTTTGGTTGATATTTTAGATTTGCTAACAGTGCAACAAAAAGTATACGACCTGCAAGCCCAGCTTAGCCAAATAAACTACACCCTTTTAACTAACCGCATAGATTTAGGCCTCGCTTTGGGCCTTGGAGTATCGTCATGAAAATTTCGCCAACACCGGTTGTTGTAACGCTTGTTGCTATTGTTTGTATAGGGCTTGCTATTATGTATAACGGTCAAAAAATGGCTGAAAAAGCAAATAGTCCACAACCTGCCGCTATTAAAGCTATTGCCCCAAATGTATCGGTAATTAATGCAGCTCCGAGCACTTATCAGGCTTATGTTAGCGGCCACGGTGAAGCTAAAGCGCATTGGTCACTTAGCTTAAAAGCACAAGTTAAAGGCGAAGTAACCAGTATGAGCGAGCAATTTTCGACCGGTAACTTAATAACTAAAGGGCAGGTGTTTGCACAAATTGATGACACCGAATACTTACAAGCTCTAGCTAGCGCAAAAGCAACATTGGCTGATGCAAAACTAGCACTGCAAGAAGAACAAGATTTAGGTAATCAAGCAAAACGTGAATGGGATCGCTCAGGCGTTACGCAAGCGCCAAGCTCGCCGCTTGTATTTAGAACGCTACAACTAGAAGCCGCGCAAGCTACGCTCGATAACGCACAATATGCACTTAAAACCGCACAGCGTGATGTAAATAACACCCAGTTAAGTGCACCATTTGACGCTGTTATTTTATCGCGCGATATAGATTTAGGTACTTATGTGAGTATTGGCGATACGCTTGCCACGCTAAACAGCACTGACAAAGTAGAAATAACGGTGCCGCTTTCATTAAGTCAGTGGCAAAACCTAGCAAATAATAAATCAGGCGAGGTTATTTTAAGTGATGTAACCACTAATACTAAATGGAACGGTTATATTGCACGTTTTGAGCAACACCTTGATGACAGCTCGCGCCAACGCAGCGTAATTGTTGCCTTAGATAAACCGTTTGAGCAAACAACGCCGTTACTGCCTGGTACATTTTTAGCGGTAGAAATTGCCGGTAAGCAGTTAAGTAACGTAATAAAACTGCCTGCTTCGGCGGTATCTCAAGATGGCTTAATTTGGTACGTAAATGATCAAAATAGCTTAGTAAGCACACACGCTAATAAAGTATTTGAGCGTGGGGATTACGTATATATTACGCCAGTAGATGGTGCTAAAAATCTAAATGTGGTGGCGCGCCCACTTGTTAGTTACTTAAACGACATGAAAGTAAATCCAATAGTTGAGGAGATACAATAATGAGCCCTCATCAACCACCTCAAATACCCAGTAATAATAACCCGCTGCACGGTATTATTAATTGGTTTGCAAATAACTCTGTTGCCGCTAACTTATTGTTAGTTAGTGTGATTGTAATGGGTATTATGTCGCTTACGACTTTACGTAAAGAGGCTTTTCCGAGTTTAGAGCCAGATACTATTTCGGTATCGGTGGTTTACGACAGTGGCGATGCATTGCAAGCCGAAGAAGGAATAGCGTTAAAAATAGAAGAAGCGCTCGAAACCGTATCGGGTATTAAACGTATTACCTCTACATCCGATGCTAGCGGTAGCCATGTAAGCATTGAAAAAAGTACTGATTACTCACTCGATGAGTTACTTGTTGACGTTAAAAACCAAGTTGACGCTATTAATAACTTTCCGGCAGATGCTGAGCAACCTGTTATTGATAAAGCCCGTAGGCAAGATCATGCATTAACGCTGCAACTTTTTGGGGATGCAGATCGCCATACATTACAAAACCTGGGTGAAAAACTTAAAGCCGATTTATTAGCGCAATCAGGCATTAGCGACGTAGAGCAATCAGGTGTGCTCGACCCGATGATGTCCATAGAAATCGACGAAGGTAAATTACAAGCATATGGCTTAACTATTAGTGATGTAAGTGAGGTCATTAATAATGAGTCATCAAGCCCGCTTTCGACTAGTTTGCGCGATAGCAGTAAAATTATACGCTTAAAAGCCGCCGACCAAGCTTACTGGCAGCGCGACTTTGCCAATATTGTATTGTTAACAACCGCATCAGGCACACAAATTAAGTTAGGAGATGTAGCCACAGTTACCGACTCATTTGCCGAAGATAGCAACTCATTAAGCCGTTATAACCAACAAAATGCCGTAGGCGTTGAAATTTTAATGGGCGATAACAGCGATATAACTACCATTGTTAAGCAAGCTAATAGCGTAATAGATAAATGGCACGAAAGCGGTTTATTACCTCAAAACGTAGAGCTTGAAAGCTGGCACGACAAAAGCACCATGATCACCGAGCGTTTATCGCTACTTACTAAAAATGCCGTGACCGGTATTATTATGGTGTTTGTAATACTTGCCATATTTTTAAACGTACGCGTAGCGCTGTGGGTTGCTGGTGGCTTGCCGTTTGTATTTTTTGGTACGCTTTATTTTATGACCGATGGCTACACCGCACTAACCATAAACGAAATGACCACCTTTGGTTTTATTATGGCGCTGGGCATAGTGGTAGACGATGCCGTTGTTGTAGGCGAGAGTATTTACACCACACGTAAAAAGCATGGCGATACATTAAATAATACAGTTTTAGGTACCATGAAGGTTGCTGTGCCAACAATATTTGGGGTGTTAACCACGGTGGCTGCGTTTGTAGCGCTTTCGAATGTGTCGGGCAACTTAGGTAAAATTTATTCTCAATTTGCCACTGTAGTGACCATTTGTTTACTGCTTTCAGTTGTTGAATCAAAACTTATTTTACCCTCGCATTTAGCCCACATTAGTACTAAACGCCAAGTTAAAAAAGGCTTAGCAGGTCTGTGGTCAAAAATACAACATGGTGCTGATAGCGGCTTAAGCTGGTTTAGTAAAAACATTTACTGCAAGGTTATTGAATTTTCACTGCGCTTTAGATACGCCGTAGTGGCTGCGTTTATCGCCTTTTTTATATTAGTTATTGGCATGCCGATGACAGGCACAGTTAAAGTTGGTTTTTTCCCAAGTATTGCAGGCGATACTGTAACAGCCGATTTGGTTATGCAAAACGACGCCGCTTATGGGCAAACAAACACAAACTTACTAACGCTTGAGCAAAGTGCATTACAAGCTGAGCAAAACTTAATGACTAAGTTGAGCTCTGACAAAAGCGAAATAACCAGCCTACAAGTCATTAGTAGCAGCGACACCAGCGGTGAAGTAAGCGTTGAGCTATTAAACGAAGGCGCTTTTACAGCAAGCGAATTTGCTCAAGAGTGGCAGCGCGTAGCAGGTAGCCTTGAGGGCAGTAAAAAATTACAAATATTAGCCACGCGTAAAATGGTTGATAACTTTAAAGTTGAGCTTAAAGCGTGGGACGACGAAACCGTAATGGCGGCGGGCGCACTATTTAAGGAGCGCTTACAAAATACCGCAGGCGTTAACGGAATAGACGACAACTTAAACCCAGGTCAGCCACAACTTAAATTTACCCTAAATGCACAAGGGCGCGCGCTTGGCATGGATACAGCTAGTTTATCAAAGCAAGTACTGCAAGCCTTTGGTGGTGCAGTTGTACAGCGCTACCAACGTAATAAAGACGAAGTTAAAGTACGTGTACGCTACCCAGAAGATGCTCGTAAAACACCTGCCGATATAATGCAGTCGCGTATTCGCCTGCCTGATGGCACCGTTGTCCCTTTAGTTAACGTAGCCACAGTAAGCAGTGAATATCAGCAAGATGAAATAACCCGCATTGATGGACTTCGTGCAATTTATTTAAGCGCCCAAGTAGATAAAAACGTGATTGCTCCAAACGAGTTAGTTGCTAACTTAAAGCGCGACTTAATTCCTGAGTTAACACAGCAATTTCCTAACTTAAGTGTGTATTTTGCAGGAGAGGCAGAGCAACAAAGCGAAACCACCAGCTCAATGAGCACTATGTTTGTAGCCGCTTTATTAGTTATTTACGTGTTGCTGGCTATTCCGCTTAAATCGTACATTCAACCTATGTTGATTATGGTAGCAATTCCGTTTGGCATTGTGGGCGCTATTTTAGGACATTGGTGGAACGACTTAACCATTAGTATATTGTCATTAAATGGTATTTTGGCGCTCAGTGGGGTAGTTGTAAACGACAGCTTATTACTTGTTTCACGCTTTAACGAACTAGTAAAAGAAGAGGGCATGAGCACGCACGATGCGATAGTTGAGTCGTGTACGAGCCGATTACGTGCGGTATTACTTACCTCAATTACGACGTACGCAGGCTTAGTGCCGCTACTTAGCGAAACCTCAATGCAGGCACAGTTTTTAATCCCTGCTGCGGCATCACTTGGCTACGGTATTTTGTTCGCCACGGTTATTACCTTAATACTTATACCGGCATTATTGATGATTCAAACCGATGCTAAACGCGGTATTGATGCTGTGCTAATATCGCTAGGTGCTAAAAATAAAACGCAGGAAGTAGCCTCTTAATGATAAACGTACTACTGGTTGAAGACGACATAGATTTGGCAACCACCATTGTTGATTATCTCGAAATTGAGTCAATAGAGTGTGACCATGCAAGCAATGGCGTAATGGGTTTAAATTTAATAGAACGTAATCAATATCAAATGATTATATTAGATGTAAACATGCCCAAAATGGACGGTTTAACCATGTGTAAATCATTGCGTGAGCAAGGCATTGATATACCTGTATTAATGCTGACAGCGCGCGATAGCCTCGACAATAAGCTTGAGGGGTTTGCAGCCGGTAGTGACGACTATTTAGTAAAACCATTTGCGATGAAAGAGCTAGTAGCGCGGGTTCAAGTATTAGCAAAGCGTAAAAGTGGAGAGGTTAAGCGACTTACCTTTGCTAATTTAACACTTAATTTAACCGCGCATACAGCAACAGTGGCTGCGCACAGTTTAAAGTTATCACCCATTACTTTTAAGTTATTAGAAGTGCTTGTACGAGAGCAGCAAAAACCGGTAACCCGACAGGTAATTATGCAAGCAATATGGGGAGACGATCAGCCAGACAGCAATAGCTTAAAAGTGCATATTCATCATTTGCGTAAACAGCTAGAGCAAGCGCATTGCCAAGCCGTACTAGAAACAATACCCAGTGTAGGGTTTGCGCTAAAATTAAAAAATGGGACACAAGCATGAAAATTAGACCCAGCCTGAGGTTGTATTTTTTTGCCACCATGGTGCTTTTAAGTTCATTAATGGCAATTGGTTTTTCGTTTTTAAGTGTTAATTATTTTATTGATGGCTTAGACCGAGGGTTAAATGGCGTAATGCATGCGCTTTCGCAATCTACTGAGGTTAAAAACGGTGAACCTGCAGAAATGATTGGCTTTAAAATAGCGAGTCGCTGGGAAGACATGCCAAGCGAAATTCAGCAACGCTTTACAAAGCCTACAGAGATTGGCGTACTACAAAAAAGCAAAGTAAAACCATCGTTTTTTTCAATGCCGGAAGACCTCTATTTTGTAGCGTATTTTCAAAACCCTGCAGGGGAGCCCCGTTACGTATCACGTATTATGCTTGAAAAAGAGCGCCTTAAAAAACAAAGCTCACCCGATAAACCTATAAAAAAGTTGGCATGGATAGCGTTAACAGGGGTTACGGCAATTGCTTTATTTACCTTCTTTTTGTTTATGGTAATGAAAAAAATAGCTAAACCAGTAGAGTCACTACGCGGTTGGGCTAAGTCGCTAAATCAAAATAATTTACAAAACACGCCGCCCGACTTTACCTATAACGAACTAAATACCTTGGCAACGCTAATACGCAGTAGCTTGCTTTCTGCTCACGACAGCCTTGAGCGAGAGCAGCGCTTTTTAAGTTATGCGAGCCACGAGTTACGTACGCCAATTTCGGTTATTCGCAGCAACGTTGAGTTACTTAACCGCTTAAGCGAAAAAGCGCCTTTAAGCGATAAACAGCAACTTACACTGCAGCGAATAGAGCGCGCCGGTTTAACTATGAGCGATTTAACTGAGACGTTATTGTGGCTTAGCAGAAATGACGACCAGCAAAGTGCACCAGAGCCTGTAAACCTAGCCGAAAAAATAACGACCTTGAGTAACGAACTCGATTATTTACTCAATTCAAAACAAGTTGATGTACTTATAAATACCGATAACCATAGTACAACTATTAATACCGAAGCCACCGCATGCCACATTGTGCTTACTAACTTAATACGTAATGCGTATCAGCATACACAACAAGGGCAAGTGCGAATTACTCAGCAGGGTAGCCGTGTGATTATAGTAAATAGTAGCGCACAAACTGATATGCCACACGCGACTAATAACACAGACAAGCCAGCTAATATTGGCTACGGTTTAGGATTAGAGTTAAGCGAAAAAATAATAAAACGACACGGTTGGGTATACGAAGTAAACGACATGCCTGGGCGTTATGAAGTGGTGGTCGATTTTAGTTAATACGCTTTTTTTAATACTTAGGTTTTTTACATTCAAAAATATTTAATTTAACGCTGAGAATATAAAAAACTTAGTGATAGTAATGTGTTAAGTAATTTGCTAAAACTATAAATAGAAAGGATGCGAGTGTAGCGCGAATGGAAATACACGTGAATTATGTGCTACTAAATTATTAGGGTTAATGGAGTAACATGCAATATATCGACTATTATAATTCAATTAAAGATAAGGTTCTAAAAGAGCTTACTTTTAATGAACTAGCATTTGTTCATCTAAATGCTCGAGACTATAACGACATAAAGCATGGACAAATACAATCTGTTCTTCCTTTAGTTATAGGAGAGATCAGGCACGCTAAATTTTATAGATATTCTCAGAATTTTCTACCCCTTGCTTCAGCATTCACTGTTTTAGATCAGCTTGGTTTTTGTTGTTCAAGAAGTGATATCCCTACTTATAGTGACATTAATGCAAGCTCAATAAAAAAGTCTCTATATTATTTTTGTGGTTTTTCTGAGAATGATAGAGATACAAAAACATTATATGCATTAAGAAATTCATTTTTGCATACGGCATCATGTTTATCGAAAGCTGAACGACCTAACCAACCAAATCATAGTTTCGTATTTGATAAAAATTCAGATGATTTGATAAAGTATCCAGACATACCATGGGATGGTGATTTTAATAACCTAAATAACAGCATGTCTACGATTGTCAATCCTGTGATGTTGGTAGACTTAATTGAAGCTTCGGTTGAAAATGCACTTAAATACTTATATGACGGAAGTTTGGTAGTATCTTGTGATAGTGGGAGAGCCGAGTTTTACTATCGTTTCCTTAAGTTCTATTCTGAAAAAATCTAGCATAAACAATCAATATGAACGGTTTTAAAGCACTTAAAGTAAACCTGCTCTTGCTGCTATTAATTAGCTCACGGAAGTCTTATGGAGGATATCGAGTTTAAAGTTTTAAAGTCTTTTCTCGTTGAGTCTAAGAGCCATCGCTGGATTCAGGAAATGTATTAAAAATAGTTGCTCCTGAAAGAGGTGGTGGCTACGAAACAATGAAAATACTCCATGCTTATGTTAAAGGCGAACTTAAAGGAGCTTTAACTGGATATGACATAACTAAAAATAATGTAGTTTGCCCAATAAAAGATTTGATCCCGTTATGCTCTAATTACTACTCAGTCGCGCATAGGAAGAGCCTTCCGTACACAATAGAGGAAATTAAAAGTATGAACGCTAATTAACCATGCTTTCGAGTTTTGCTAGTCAGGTTTTTTCAGTATTTTAGAAAAGTATGGAAGTAGCTGAAAATAAGATCGCAAGCGGATATTAGTAACGTTTAGATTGCTAATTTTACTCAATCAAAGAGTTTTTATCGAGCCTTACAATGCCAATGATCATCGTGTTTAGTGCAGGCTTGTTTTGTGGGCTTGGCTTTTACGATCACAATGTTGGGAGAGTTGTGCTCAGTTACTAAAGCAGGCGTAACTACTTTAACGACTTTTTTATGTGGTTTATGCGCACTGGGACCATGTTGATATACTGTGCAGCCGCTCATAATAAGCGCGGTCGTCATTACTAAAACTACTTTTAAAGATAAGTTCATGTTTATTAGTCCTATGTAGCTTAACACAAAGCCTAGGATAAACTTTTTTTTGTATAGTGCTGTAAGCAAACGTAAGGATATTGTAAAGGTGACTTATATGGCTTTTGACGTCTATTTAACTAATTAATAAGTACATTGGTACTGCGTTAAATACGCCAATACCAATGCTTACAATATTGAGTTTAGAGCTCAGAGCTTAGTCCACTGAGTTCAAACTTATAAATCGCTGCGCCAACCCATACCAGACTCTTCCATTAAACGCTCGTACACGCCTTCTATGTTAAGTGGTAACCATGCATCAAACTGTTTAAAGTCACTAAATTGGTCTAATTTTACATTTTGTTTAATTTCGTCAAGCGTATTACCGGCTAAAACGCCTGCGGTTACTTGGCTATACAAAAGCTCTAAATAACTTAAGTAACGCGCTACATCTGCTTTACTGCCAATATCGGCATGTCCGCCTACAAAAGTATTAAAGTCATATTTGAGTACCGCTTGAGTTGAATTAATCATGCCTTGAATATCGTAACTCCACAGTTTTTGCCATGGCATTCTGCCAATAACAATCCAATCAACTACAAATAGTGTTTTTTGCTTTTCGAATAATATACTAACCGAACCACGACCATCGTTTGGACCATGGTAGTTAAGCTTTACTGTGAAATCACCAAGGGTAAGTAGTAGCTCGTCATCAAAAGTAAGGCTGGGCGTTACTGTTTTCATTTGCGTGTTTTTAATATCTTGCGCAGCGAGTTTATGCGCTACAAACGTGGTGTGCGGGCTTTTAAATACCTCGGCGCCGTAAATATGATCGCTGTGATTATGGCTATAAATTACATACTTTACCGGTACGTTATAGCGGGTTTTAATTTGCTCGTTTAACCAGGTGGCGGCTTTTTTATTAAGCGGGTCGGTAACAATTGCGCCCTCAGAAGTGATTAAAAATACTGAGCGGTGTCTGTCGTCTATAAAGCGGTGTAAGCCATCTCCTAAGTCTTCTATTTCATAGGCTTGTGTGGCAAAGCCTATAAACAATAGGGCTGTGGTTAATAGTTTTTGTAGCAAGCGGGGCATACACCATTCCTTTTTAAATTGATTAAATTAATAACGCTATTAAAAGAAGAAAGCATTAAGCCGTAAAAAATTTCAGCTATTGGTTAAATTAAAGCTTAAGCTTAAGTAAAAGGATCAAATATAAGGATGAAATAAAAAGCCATTATAAAAATGGCTTTAGATAGGTTGGTTGGGTTTATCTTTGTGTTAGTTGTTGGTTTATTTCTTCAAAGATACTGGCATCATCTATGGTTGAAGGTATTTGTAGCTCTTCGCCATCAACCAATTGGCGCAAATTTTTGCGCAGTATTTTACCCGAGCGTGTTTTAGGTAACCTATCTACGCTAACTATATTTTTAAGGCACGCAATAGCGCCAATCTGATTACGAACACTTAAAACAAGCGCTTGTTCTACGTCGGTACTTGAGCCCATAAAATCATTTTTAAGCACGATCATTCCCATAGGAAGTTGCCCCTTTAGAGGATCGTTCACACCAAAAACAGCGCATTCAGCAACAGCAGGGTGCGCGGCTACTATCTCTTCCATTTCGCCGGTAGAAAGCCTATGTCCTGCTACATTTATAACGTCGTCGGTTCTGCCCATAATAAATAGGTAGCCGTCTTCATCAATATAGCCGCCATCGCCAGATAAATAATAACCTTCGTATTCATTTAGGTAGCTTGCTTTAAAGCGCGGGGTATCTTGCCAAATAGTTGGTAGGCAACCCGGTGGTAGTGGCAGTTTAATTACCACGGCGCCTTGCTCGTTAGCTGCGCATTCATTGCCATCCATATCTAATATTCGCACGTCAAAACCTGGAGTAGGGACGGTAGAACTACCAGGTTTTGTTGCTAAGTACTCAAGCCCTAAAGGGTTACAAGCAATAGCCCAGCCGGTTTCTGTTTGCCACCAATGATCGAGCACTGGCAGTTTGGTTTTTTCTTTAAGCCACTCGTAAGTGGGAGGGTCCAACCGCTCGCCAGCTAAAAATAAACGTTTTAAGCTTGAGGTATCGTATTGATTAAAACCATCGGCATTTGGATCTTCTTTTTTGATTGCTCTAAATGCAGTGGGGGCACTAAATAATGCATTTACTTTATATTCTTCTACCACGCGCCAAAATGCACTAGCATCGGGCGTTTTAACGGGTTTACCTTCATATAATACGGTCGCGCAGCGATACATTAGCGGTGCGTAAACTATATAAGAGTGCCCAACTACCCAGCCAATGTCAGACGCTGCCCAAAATACGTCGCCGGGCTTCATACCATAAACGGTTGCCATGCTGTATTGCATTGCCACTGCGTGACCGCCATTTTCGCGTACTACGCCTTTGGGTGTGCCTGTCGTGCCTGAGGTATATAAAATATAAAGCGGATCATCTCCATTTACAGGCACCGGATCTGCGCTTGCAGCCGTTTGCATTGCCTGAGTCCAATCTATGTCTCGTTTAGGCTTAAGAGTGGCGGTTACTTGTGGACGCTGATAAATAACGCAGTGTTCTACTTTGTGCGCTGCTAAGTCTATTGCGTTATCAATAAGTGGTTGGTATTCAATAACGCT
Organism: Pseudoalteromonas sp. SG45-3; assembly: GCF_014164075.1. Classification (NCBI taxonomy): domain Bacteria; kingdom Pseudomonadati; phylum Pseudomonadota; class Gammaproteobacteria; order Alteromonadales; family Pseudoalteromonadaceae; genus Pseudoalteromonas; species Pseudoalteromonas sp. SG45-3. The sequence goes on from NZ_JACJEN010000002.1 coordinate 446,162, forward strand.
GTTTACTTCAACACCGCATGAGGCGCTAAGTATAAGTTTGGGCTTGGCATCATCAATGCGTACAGCTAATTCGTGTGCAGCAAACCCACCAAATACCACCGAATGAATAGCCCCAAGACGAGCGCACGCCAACATACCAATAACAGCTTGTGGGATCATTGGCATATAAATAACAACGCGGTCGCCTTTTGTAACACCTAACGATTGTATTACGCCTGCAAATCTAGCAACTTCTTGTTGTAGTTGTGAGTAGCTATAAGTTTGCTTTGTATTAGTGACTGGGGAGTCGTAAATCAGTGCAGTTTGCTCGCCAAATCCGGCAATAACGTGTTGGTCTAGTGCTAAAAAACTGGTGTTTAATTGCCCGTCACTAAACCAATGGTAAAGCCCGTCGTCGTCTTGTGTGTATGCTTTTGTGGGGGGGTTATACCACGGAATATTTTTACTTTGTTCGAGCCAAAATTGGGCTGGGTTTTGTTTAAAACCATTATATTGCTGTTTATATTTGCCTGACATGTAAGGCTCCTAAAACTAAATTTGTGTGTGAGAGACCTTACAAAATGTAGGCTTTTTTTAGCAAGCAAGCTATTCGACCTTGGTCGGCTAAAAGTTAATCAATACACTGGTTTTTAAAATACAAAATTGACAACACAAAGCGTGTGGTTCAGCATGGCGGGCAGTAAAAATAAGAGAAAATACGATATGAGTAACGTAGTAAGAGTAGGGGTTGCGGTTATTATAAAGCATCAAAACACAATTTTACTAGGTGAGCGCATTGGCGCGCATGGTGCTAATACATGGGCAACACCTGGTGGACATTTAGAGTTTGGTGAAAGTGTTGAACAATGTGCAATACGAGAAGTGTTTGAAGAAACAGGTTTAGAGGTAAGTAAAGTTACTAAGCTTGATTTTACCAATGATATTTTTACAGCAGAGAACAAACACTATATTACGTTGTATGTAAAAGCTGATTTTGAAGGCGGAGAGCCTGAGCTTAAAGAGCCTAATAAATGTTTAAAGTGGCGCTGGTGCGATATTAATAATCTACCAACGCCACTGTTTACATCACTAAAAAATTACTTATCTGAGGCTGTACTAGCCTAGTTATTTTGTTGGCGGTGTCGCTGGGCTTAACTCTAGTTTACTAAAGCTTACTTGAGCGTAATCGCCATTTTGTTTATCTGTAGTCCAATCGCCAGTGCCTAAACAACCTGGGTACCAAATACCTTTAGCGCTCTTAGTGCTACATTGGTTATAAGCGCCGGCTTTAAAGTAATGCCAATCTGCAGCGTAACCATGTGGATGGTCTTTTTCGTCCACTTTGCCATAAGCATCTACGTTATTACCTAAGTTAATAGAGTAGTTAACGTCTTCTTTGCCTTGTGCGCTAAATGTAAGGTGCATAACATTTTTATACACATTGACCGTGTAGCTAAATTCTTCACCTAGTGCAATACCGGCACTGCCAGGCTCATTAGGGTTTTCCCATGTATTACCCCAAACTGGGTAAGTAATGTCTTTACGGTCAGGATTGGTTTTAGGTAAGTTACGTTCGTAGTTCCAAAAAACTGAGCCTGTTTTATGCCCTGGCCATTTTTTGTAATATATTTTAAGTGGCTCATTGCCCCAGCCATAACCAAGCTTGGTATCAATAAGTGCCTGATCTTTACCTGCGTGAATTTGCCCTACAACAACCGAGTAAGCCGCTTTTTTATCAGGATCAGTCGCACGTAGCGCAACGTGATCTACTTTTAACGTTGCTTCCATCTTTCCACCAACAGAGCCAAATCGGTCAGATAGCGGGTGAACAGCTAAAGCAAAGTTGTTTTTAGAGTGTTTAGTTTTAATTTTAGTATTTGATCCACGGATCATTTGTCTAAGTTCACTACGGGTATTAGTAGAGTTAGCACTTGTAAGCGCTTTATTAGGGGAGGTAAATACCATGTAGCCTTTATCATCAAGATAGAAAAAATCAGGGTGTGCGTAAGTCTGAATTTCTTCTACATCTATTTCATCAATTTTACCGTCGTTGTTTAAATCAACTGGTACATTTATTTTCCAGTGTGATAAATCAAACTTTGTTGCAGGTACCGGCGCATCGCTTTGCTGATTAGTGCTTTGGGTACTTGAACAAGCCGTAAAAAGTAGAGGTGTGATAACGGCTAAAGCCGTAAGTTTAAATGTGGATGTATTTTTTATCATTATTGTCTCTGTGTGATGAAGTAAAAATTGCGCGGTACAGGCGTCGCTTAACTTCAATCTAACATACCAATTTAAAAATTAAAACTTACCAATTTGTAGTTTTTTATAATTAATTGTTATTTTAATGACGGTGTTTTGGTTAACCAATAGGGTTGGTTAACGTTATTATGTTATTTAAAATTGTTAAACAGAGGTGTTTTTCATCATATTTGGTAGCGCTTGATGTTTGCTAATATACTTATTTAAATAGGTTTAATTTATAGAAGGAGGAAGAGGGAGTTGCCACTTTTTTAAAATGGCTTGGTATTCGCCACTTACTTTTATAGTTTTTAATGCCTGCGAGATTAAGTTTGCTGTTTTATCGTCAAGCTGATTATTAGCAGCAAAATAGAGTATTGAAGGAAAATCAGCTAAATGAAGTCGTTTAGTTATTAAGTCTGGGTCGAGCCCTGACATTTTTAGTTCATTATCTAAGGTGAGTGTATTCATAAGGACAAAGTCAGTTCTACCCTTATAAAGCATTTGCCATGCCTGCTGATAATAACTAGCTAGTATTAAATTTTTATCTTCTTCAAACCCCATCTTTATTAAATATTTGGCACTCAAATATCCACGAATAGTGCCTACTTTATAAAATTTTGCATGATTTAAATGAGTTACTTCGTCTTTATGGCTTTTTAAACTAACTAGGTAGGCATCAGTAAAGTATACCGCTCCTAACCATTTAAACTGACTTTGCCTAGCGGGAGTTTTTAATAAAGAGAGCATAATTGTGTTTGGATTAGCTGCTAGCTGATGAAAGGCTCGTGCCATTGGCATTATTTCAAATTTAGCTTGTAGCTTTGCTTCTCTTAAAACAGCCTTAGCAATATCAACGGAAGCTCCGTCAGCTTCACCGCTTTTGTTTTTAAAATGGTAAGGGTGTAAATCTTCGGCAATAAAAGTAAGAGAGCTTACTGCCCTTACATTACTGCAAAAAATAAAAACGAAAATGAAAACTACAACACGCAGATACATAAGAGAATCTTTCTAACTACAATACTTTGAGTTTAAAGGGTCTTGTCTGAAATATATACTCAAATGTATAAAATAAGTAAATGAATAGGTATGTAGAGAGTCTATTGCATAATTAAAGAAGTGAAAATTGAACGTGTATTGAGTAAAGTTTTATATACCCACAAGCACTGTAAAAATAATTAAGCGCTTGTGGGTATATGCAATGATTAAAAGTAGTATTGAATTGCAAATTTAGCCGATGTACTACTTGTATACCAATGTTGGTTTTTAAGCTCAGTACGTATAGATAAATTACGTGATAGGGAGTAATTCCACTTTATTGCAAAGTCACTGTGTTTATCTGCTTGGCCATCTATTAACCATGTTATGTTTGCTGTAAGAGCGAGTTTATGACTGTTATTTATTTGCCATATTGCACCAGCTTCACTACCAATGCCTGTTGTTAGGTTGTCTGTTATGTCACCATTATTAAATTCAACTTGGCCAAGTAAATAGCCGTGTAACGTGTTTGGGTTACCGATTGATTTTCCGTATCCACCTTTAGCAAACCAACGACCTTGTTGAATATTATTATTAGGCTGACGATCAAAGCCCATTTTAAAGTTCCAAGACCAGCTATCAAACACGCGGTTATCGGGTGCAAGTGACATAGCATCTAATAAATAAAAATGCTCAAGTCGCGTGTTACCCTTATCGCTTATGGCTCCTTCAATATCAAAAAAGCTAATTTGAGCACCAGGAATAAATCCAGCTGAGCTATCTAATAAATCATGGTATGCAAGGCGATACGCAAAGCTTGTTAAGTCACTTTGATGGGCATACTCAGTTCTTCCAAGCGTTACTTTAGAAGAGCCATGACCTTGCTCTGGAGAAGCAATAGGACGACTTGGCTTAGTAAATGGCGAAGCTACTTTATATTTGCTGCGCATTAGTAGTAGCTTAGTTAGTCGCGGTGCAATTTCTTCACGCTTTAATGCTTTATCGTAAAATTCAAAATTTAACCATTCATACGCCATTTCTAATATTGCGACTAATTGCGACTGTGAGTAATTACGAGTATTGAGGGAGCCACCTTGCATTAACTCTCTTGCATCATCAAGTTGTTCGTTAGTCATTTGAGTAGAGTAATGGTAAAGCTTAGTGCCAAAAGCAGGGCGGTAATTAGGAGTTTGTAGTAAGTTGTTATTTCTTAGTACTGCAACGGTATCAGAGGGAATAGCTTGTATATTAAATGACGATGTTAAATCAAGATCCTCTTGTGCGAGTTGTAATAATGCAAGTAATTGATAAGAGCAGTTTTCATCAATAAAAAAGTAATCAAATGTAGCTGATTGTAGCTCCCATAAGTGCAATAAAATAAGCTCTACTTGTAGCTCAGATAAATTAAGTTTGTATTCCCAAATATCACGAGATTCTAAATCATTATATTCGCGTACTTTTTTATAGTACGGCATAAGCGAAAATTTACCAGGATAGCTGCCAATCAGGCCTTTTAGTGCGTACATAGCTGCATTGTCTGAGCCGTTTGGTTCTGCTGCAAAATTAACTGCGAATGCGAGCAACTCTTTATGGCGGGTCTGATCTTTTGCATCAATACGAAGTAAGGTGTGACCAAACATTGATGATGGGCTATTCATAAATGCAGTAGGAAAAACTAACGTAACCCCTTTTGGGTTTATTATTTTTTGCCACGCCTGAAGCTCTGGGCAATTAAGCGCGGGCCAGTTATTTTTAATTTTTGTTTTTAGCCATTTATAGCGTGCTGGAAACCGACAGCGAGATTGTGTTGTTTTTGGGTCAGTATTTTTACCACTAAATGCGGCTATAGTGGCTTCAAGTTCGTCCAGTGGACTTGTTTTACCTATAGGAGATAAAAAAAACTCAGCACTATCTACTTCACTTTTCCAACCACCTAATGTGGCCCCACGGTAATGACCTAATTTGAGCCAGTAAGGGTCGGTTGCTAAGGTGTCATTTTTAAAACTTTGAGCGTTTACGTAAGTACTAAACAGCGCAATTGATAAAACAAAGAATATTTTTTTCATAATCACTAAACAATAAAAGCCGCTAGAGAAATACTCCAGCGGCTTTATTTATACGTATAAAACCGGCTAATTTAGCTGATTAAGAAAGAGTATAAGAAGCAAGTTGTGCGTTACTTGCAAGAACAGTGTTTAGGTTTTCTAAAACTGTTTGCGAAGTTACGTTTTCAGAAGTAAATACTGAAGAAAACTGTGCTTGAGCAAGCGCGTTGAATGCTGCTTTATCTTGATCTGCAACACCCCAAGCTTCAGCTAGAGTAGCTAAAGTTTCGCCTTCACCTTTTGACATATCACGAGCAAGTTGCTCCATGTTACCGTCGATGAATAAAGCAATTTTTTCTGAAGACGTTACTGTACCAGTACCATCACAACCTAAAGTACCAAAAGTGATACCAAAAGTTTGGTTACCAGAAGTACCGTTTGTTGTAGCGCCTAAAATTTTAACGCCTTTACCTTGCTGGCCTGCAAATAACATAGAACCAAGACCACAACCAATATCTTGGTCAGCCATAGCATTTGAGAAAGGTAGTAAAGATAGTGCAGCTACTGCGATTAGTTTTTTCATTTTCATAAATCCATATATGATTGTCTTTATTTAGGGTAAATAAAGTTCGCGAAAGATTCTAACAGACTTGCAGAGAAAAAGAACAGCTTAAAACATGAATATTTTACACTCTAATTTTTCTACTATTTTAAAGCGAATGCTGGGAGAAACTAGACCAGTTCAATAATTTTTATTGAACTGGTGGCGGCTTTTTACTTCTTGGGGCACCTAACAAAATACAGGTATGGCAAATACATACAGATAAAAATGCACCAATACCTAGTGCACCACCGTAGCCGTCAAGTTTTGGTACAAGAAATTCAAATAATATTGAAAACAAAACAGATGAGCTTGCTACGGTATAAATACCAAAACGATGCGGGGCGCTCATGCCAATAAATGTACCGCCAAAAAATATAATCGCGTATAAATCGGGGTTTAAATTCAATGCGCTAAAAATTAAGTAAGCAATAATAGAAAGTGAAGAGGATGCTCTTATACCATCAAAGCGACTATGTTTAGCTAAGTAAAACGTTAAAAAAGCACCAAGCAGTACAAGTAATGGGTATTCAATACTCATAGTACTATTCCTTTAGCTAATACAAAAAGTGCCACGCTTGCAAAAGCAACACTGCCAAGTTTGCCACCAAAGCCTGTAAACATATTCATAGTAAGCACATACAAACTTGAGCCAATAAGCGAAATAATAGCAATTTCCCAGTAACTGGTAATTAAATGGGTTGAACACATACCGGCAAAGCTACCAGCATAAATTGCAGCATAAGGATGGTTTTTATAACGCGCAGGAAAAGGAATAAAAGAGCCAATAAGCCCCGTTAGCGCGGCAGAAATTACTAAAGGCAGTGCAAAAGTAGTGTGCATAGCAAAGCAAGCTACAAAGCCTAAAAAGAAAGTAATGAATTTTAAAAGTAAGAATTTAATCATAGCGGCGCATTTTAAACTAATCCTTTTGCGCTTTCTAATACTCTCTAACAAATAAATGTTATAAGTAATTACACATTTAAAAAGCGTGTTTTTTAGACGACTCTTAGGTATTAAATATGCTTAATAGCGTTGCTGTTAATGTTCTATAAATCACAAATTATGTATAATGGCGATAATTTAATGTATTAAAGTGTTAACCAAGGGTTATTTATGTCTAACTGTTTGCATCTGGCTATTCCGGCTGGCGATTTAAAAGTGGCTAAAGCGTTTTATTGTGACGTACTAGGCTGTAAAACGGGTAATAGTGAAGAAGGTCGCTGGGTAGATATAGATTTTTGGGGCAATGAACTTACCTTACACCAAAGCGTTGAGCGCCTACCAACAGTTCGCCATGATGTTGATATGGGAGCCGTAGCAGTACCTCACTTTGGTATTCACTTATCTGAAGATGAATTTAATGGATTAAAAAAACGTATTGAAGATGCGGGTATTGAATACCTAGATAAACCATACCGCCGTTTTATTGGTGATGAGTTTGAGCAAGAAACATTTTTTATTGAAGATCCAAATGGCAATGTGCTTGAAATGAAAACCATGGTAAACCCAGAGGTTTTATTTAAAAAAGTATAAATGCTGTTGTTTAAGTTAAGCTAAAAAACCACTTTAATAAGTGGTTTTTTTTATAACTATTAATCAGTGTTTTGATAAATTAGTTAATACTTACAGGTGAAAAAAATTACACTACATGCATGATTTTTATTCACTCTACAATGTAGGTATAGCCACGTAAACTCGATTCCAACTCTCATACTTTATTGTTATTCATGCTGCTTAAACTCATAATTGCACCTTTGCTTATTTTACTAATAACATTCGCCCAAAAACGCTTTGGTAGTTTTGTTAGCGGTATAATTCCTGGCTTGCCTATCACCTCGGGCCCAATATCTTATTTTATAGCATTAGAGCAAGGTAAATTATTTGCTGCAAACTCTGCTGTGGCATCTTTATATGGAATGAGCGGCATAGGTTTATTTTGTTTTAGTTACTTGGTTGTATCACGAAGGTTTGGAATGCTTAAATCGCTTTTTACAGCGTTAAGTATTTGGTGTGTATTTAGCGTTATTACTTTATTTTTACCAGTGAATATTATTGTGGCGAGTGTGGTTTCGCTTTGTATTTTACTCGGTTTAACTATTATCTCTACAAAGCTAAATATATCAGCTGATGCAAAACCATTAAATGCCCGCTGGGAGCTTCCGGTAAAAATGATATTAGTGACAAGCTTTATCGTGCTTGTTACTTTTATATCACAGCATATAGGGTCTGCGTGGAGCGGATTAATCTCTACCTTTCCGGTTATTTTGGCGGTAATGGGCAGTGTTGCCCACTTTAGTGACAAACAAGCCTCAACGTTTAAAATTCTTAATGGGGGTATTATTGGTTCATTAGGTGGGTGTGTATTTTTTGCGGTGATTGCGTTTATGTTAAAACATAATTTTATGATTTGGCAGGTGTACGCAACAGCTGCCATTTGCTCAACGTTATTTACTATTATTTTTAGCCAACTTATTAATCGCCAATTTACTAAGCAAGCTTTGCTAAACACCAAAAAAGCAGTGCTTAAGATTAACTCGCTCGGTTAATTTACATCTCTAAGACCATTATCTTTAGCTATGTAATTGAATTAACATTTCACTGGGGGTTTTATTAAAGTGGCGTTTAAATTCGCGGCTAAATTGCGATGGGCTGGTATAGCCAACCTTTAATGCAGCTTCGTTGGCTTTACTTCCACTAGTGGTTATAAGTTCTTTAGCCTTAGCTAAGCGTACTTTTTTTAAATACTGTAGAGGGGATTCAAACGTTACTTGCCTAAAAGCACGATGAAACGACGATACGCTCATGTTTACATCTTCAGCTAACCCTTCAACCGTAATTTGATTGGCATAACTACTGTGCATAGTTGAGAGCGTGCGGGCGATACGTGCATAATGCCCATCATGCATAGCAAGCCCTATTAAAGTATGTCCTTGTGGACCACAAAGTACGCGATATACCAATTCTTTTACTATATCCTCGCCAAAAATGTCAGCCTCAATGGGGTTATTTAAAACAGCTAATAACCGGTGAGTAACGAGCTCCATTGCTGTATCTAAAGTTGCCGACTGTACTGCGCCAATTTGTGCAGAAGACGATGATGCTGAAAGAGGCTTATGCTGCATTATTTGATTAACGAGTTTGTGTAGCATTGCAGGGTTTATATCTATGGCAATGCCCATAACAGGTAAGTCGTTATCAGTAAATGCTTCACACTCTAATGGCACCGGTACGCCAAGGACTAAGTAGTCGCCTGCGCCGTATTTTATTTGATGTTCAGGAAAGTGAATTATTTTATGACCTTGCCCAACAATAATAATACCTGAGTTATATATAAGCGGCTGGCGCGGCGAGCTTTTAGTTGCTCGATGAAAATACACGCCTGGAATGATAGTTTCCATGGTGCCTTCAAAGCTGAGTAATTGATTATGCTCGGCGTATTGTTGCAACATATTGGCTATGGTGGGCATAAAAGGCATCTTTAATTGAGTGTATTTTACGTAAAATAACAATGTTGATAGTTTTAGGCAAGCTTTTGCGAGTTATTGGGCTTTTTTTATGTTTGTTTTGCTACTAATATGCACTCATTGGAATTTAGCTTAGCTAGTGTCTAAGCATTCTATTTAGTATTTAACCGTCACCTAGGAGCAAAATAATGAAATTTAGCTACGTAAATCCAACTCTTATCCAATTCGGTCAGCAACAAATTGCGGCACTATCTGATTTGATCGCAAAAGATCAAAAAGTACTTGTAGTGTACGGCGGCGGTTCAATTAAAAAGAACGGCGTGTACGACCAAGTTGCAGCAGCACTTGAAGGCTTTGACTGGGTTGAGTTTTCGGGCGTTGGCGCTAACCCAACAATTGAAGTGCTAGACCAAGCAGTAAAAATTTGTAAAGAACAAGATATTGACTTCGTATTAGGCGTAGGCGGCGGTTCAGTGATCGACGGCGTTAAATACATTGCCGCATCAGCCGTTTATGATGGCGAAGGTTGGGATATTCCTACTGGTAAGCATACTATTACTAGTGCATTACCAATCGGTGCAATATTAACATTGCCTGCAACGGGTTCTGAATCTAACCAAAACTCAGTTGTGAGCAAAGAAGCAACGAAGCAAAAACTACCGTTTGCATCACCAGAAGTACTTCCTAAATTTGCGATTATGGACCCTGATGTAATGAAAACATTACCGCAGCGCCAACTTGTGAATGGCTTAGTAGATGCATGGGTTCACACCTGTGAGCAGTACCTAACATTCCCTGAAACAGCATTAGTTCAAGAAGGTTACGCTGAAGCACTTTTAAGAACGCTTAAAACTTTAGGTGATAACTTTGAAAACCAAGATGACGCATGGCGTGCAAACCTTATGTGGGCTGCTAACCAAGCACTTAATGGTTTAATTGGTTCTGGTGTATCGCAAGATTGGGCAACACACATGATTGGCCACGAGCTTACAGCCGCTTACGGTGTTGATCATGCACGTTCACTTGCTATTGTTCAGCCTTCTTTATTACGTAACCAATTTGCAGTTAAAAAAGCAAAGCTTGAGCAAATGGGTAAAAACGTATTTGGTCTTGAGCAATCTGAAGATTTAGCAGAGAAAACAATTGCAGCAATTGAAGCGTTTTACCATAGCCTTGACGTAGCGACCCAGCTTACTGAACATGGCGATGATAAAGCCGCTGCTATTGACAATATTATTGGCAAACTTGAAGCTCATGGCATGGTTGCTCTAGGCGAAAACCAAGCTATTACGCTAAAAGAAAGCCGCGAAATTTTAGAGCAAGCGGTTGCTTAATTTTCAAAGCTAAGCGCTTACTTAAATATACTAGGGCGTGTTGATCTTTGGTGGGTGAATTTGCAGCAGTATGTTTGGTTTTTAGGCAAGGCGGAGCCTATGTAGTGTGGTTATTCCCCATGAATAGGCGATAACGCAGCATAAATACCAAACATGCGCTGCCCTTTGGGTTCTTTCTAGGGACGATTAACTCTTTGTTGCTCGGTTTTTACTTAGCCCACTAGGTTACAAACCTCGCGCTGCGATTTAATCGCCCCTAGATTGAACAAATTTCAATCCACAAAGATCAACACGCCCTAAGTAATACGTTAATAAAAAACCGTCAACCTTTGGGTTGGCGGTTTTTTTATGGATTATTATAAATACTGCGTTGCTAATTAACCAATAAATTCAATATTAATGTTTTTTAATGATGATAGTAAACTGTGCTCAACGGTTAGAAAAAATCTAACGATTAAATAAATTTAAACAGGACTAAAACTCATGAAATTACTAAACACATTACTTAGCTCAAAAGCAGGCGTAGCAGCATTAATTTTACGAGTACCAGTTGGCCTTATTTTAGCGGCGCATGGTGCACAAAAGCTATTTGCTTGGTTTGGCGGTTACGGGCTTGAAGGTACAGGCCAATGGATGGCGAGTATTGGTTTAGAGCCTGGCTATTGGTTAGCAATGATGGCAGGTAGCGCTGAGTTTTATGGTGGCATTGCATTAGCAATTGGTTTGTTAACTCGCCCAGCGGCTGTAGTTGCCGGCTTTACTATGCTGATTGCTATTTTTAGCGTACATATTAGTAATGGCTTATTTATGGCAAACAATGGCTATGAATACGCATTAACGTTACTTGTAGTAACTGTAGTTCTAGCAATTCAAGGAGCGGGAAGCTTTTCTCTTGATAACGTATTAGCTAAAAAGCTAGCTAATAAATAGAGTGTGTTAATTAAAAAAATAGCGGCCAATTTGGCCGCTATTTTTGTTTAAATTATTCAGCAGATAATGTTAAAGAATAACTGTACTGCTTTTGCTCAAGTAAATATTCTTTATGGGTACTTGGGCTCCATGAATCATCGCCACCAACCCCCATATGTTGATGATCAATATGTACATGTACGCAATCATCAGCAATGAGTTCGTTAATGTGTTTCGCTTGCGTTAACATACTTTGCGAATACTCACTGGCGGCAAATAAAAACGCACCGGTTACGGTTAAATTATTAATACGCAGTAATTGGCAATCGCTACGCACGCCGTTATCGGTTGGGAATATATATGGGGTATGTAGCTCATTTAAGCTCAAGCTATAATAACCTAAACGTGCTGCGGCTTTGCGATCTGGGTAGTTTTCAAAAGGCCCTAAACCACGCCAGTTTACTTTTGTATCGCTTTGCTTGTTAAGCGTTGTACTTAGCCCTATACGCGGCATTGGCGGAAGTGTATCGTTTAAGTGCACATCAACATTTAAGCTAATATTGCCGGTATTATTTAGTGTATATAGCCATTGTGTTTTTGCTTGTAGCACGCCATTAAACTCGTAATTAAATACACAAGTAATACGTATATCAACGCTTGATTGAACTGCGTGAATTGAGCTACATGTGCGCTGCCATTGCCCTATACCTGCACGTAACCAACGTGCCTCCCATGCATTAGGATCTAGGTTATCTACTTCGCTTACGCCTATGTCGTTATCAAGCGGGGCGCGATAAAAGTTATCAACCAGTGGGCTACTAATAACCTGAGTATCGTTTTGTAACCACTGCTCTATAAGCCCTGATTGCTTACTAAAAACAAGTTTAAATTTATCGTTTTCAATACATAGGTGGGAGTCGGTTTCGTTAATACTTATAGCGCTTTGCTCTGTAGTTGATGCAAATGATTCACTGTTTAAATTATTACTATTTATAAGCTTAAACTGCTCGGTGTTTAATACATGCTCGGCACTTGCAAAGCTACAATCGTTAATTAGTGCTACATCTAAATTAAGGTGGTATTGCGCACCTTGCTCAAACGTTGTTTTAGTTTTAATTGTTAACGTGTGTGTACTTTGCGGAGCAATATTAAGTACATGCTCGCCTTGTTCAACACAGATGCCATTTTGCATTAACTGCCAAACCAGTTTTTCGTTATCTGTGTGTCTAAATACATAATCGCTAAATACATCAACGGTAAATTGATTTTTAGTTTGCTCGCGCAGCGTAAATTGTAAATGTTGCTGGCTGTATTTAGCTTCAAACAAGCTTGGATGCGGTGTGCGATCTGGAAATAATAAGCCGTTAATACAAAATTGGCGGTCGTTTAGTTCATCACCAAAATCGCCGCCGTAAGCCCAGTAATGCTCACCATTTTCATCAGTTTTAGATAAACCTTGGTCTACCCAATCCCAAATAAAGCCACCTTGCAGGCGAGGGTATTCTCTAAATGCTTGCCAGTAATCGTCAAAGCTACCTAGGCTGTTACCCATTGCATGGGCGTACTCACATAAAATAAGCGGGCGAGTTTCACCCGGTAGGCTTAGCCATTTTTTTATTGAATATTTTGGTACGGCGTCATCGGCAACATGTGTATCTACACGGGCATACATAGGGCAAATAATGTCGGTTGCTGTGGTATTTGCGCCGCCACCTTCGTATTGCACTGGGCGAGAAGGGTCAAAGCTTTTTGACCATCCGTACATAGCATCGTGGTTGGCGCCGTGTCCGCATTCGTTACCCAGTGACCAAATAATAATAGAGGCGTGGTTTTTATCGCGCTCAACCATTTGAGTATAGCGCGACATAAATGCACCAGCCCACTGTGGATCGCTGGCAAGCCTACCCATTGGGAACATGCCATGGGTTTCTATGTTTGCTTCGTCCACTACGTATAAACCTAGCTCGTCGCACAGCTCGTAAAAACGCGGGTGGTTAGGATAGTGAGCAGTACGTACAGCATTAAAGTTATTTTGCTTCATCAGCTTAATATCTTCAATCATGTCGGCGGTGCTTACTGTGTGGCCGTTTTCTGGGTGGTGTTCGTGGCGGTTAACACCGCGAATAAGTAGCGGTTTGCCGTTTAAGCAAAGCTGTCCGTTAAGCATTTCCACTTTTCTAAAACCAATGTTATAGGCTTCAACATCTACTGTGTTGCCTTGCTCATCTAGCAGGCTTACAACGCAGCGGTATAAGTATGGGGTTTCGGCGGTCCACTTTTTAGGGCTTTGTATATCAATTGTTTGAAATACAACATCGCTCCAGCCGCCTTTTTCATCAACGCGTTTATTGTTAGTGCTTTGTATGTGTGGCTCGCAGAGTGCTTGCTCATTATCAAAAACCTGTACTGCTACTTGGTAGTTATTTGGCGCATTTATCGCCGTTTTTATATGTAGCGTTGCATCGCGATAGCAAGCGTCTAAATCGGGGGTTATAAACACATCACGTATTTGGTTTTGTGGTTTTGTAAGTAAGTTAACATCGCGAAAAATACCGCTTAGCCACCACATGTCCTGATCTTCTAAATAACTGCCATCGCTCCAACGAATAACCATAACCGCAATACGGTTGGTGCCTACTACTAACAGTTCGCTTAAATCAAATTCGCTTGGTAAGCGGCTATCTTGCGAATAACCCACCCATTGACCGTTACACCAAAGGTGAAATGCCGAGTTTACGCCTTCAAAAATAATATGGTTACGCTGCGCTAATTGATCCGCCGTAATAGAAAACTCAGTGCGGTAGCAACCTGTTGGGTTATCGCTTGGTACAAATGGCGGGTTAACTGCAAATGGGTATTTAACATTACAGTAAATTGGTTTATCAAAGCCGTGTAACTGCCAGTTAGAAGGCACTGGAATACTTTGCCAATCTTTGCTTAGTGTTTCACTTAGCAGTGACTCATCAACCGCTTCGGGTTTATCGAATAATTTAAAATCCCATTGGCCGTTTAAACTTTGTTTTTGTGATTGTGTGTTAGTACGGGCATGGTCAACGCTTTTAAATCCATTGAGTGGGCTGTGCGCTTTTACTTGATTAACTTGTACTGAAATTGGGTTTTCCCAATCACGGCGGTTAATTATGTGTTGTAGTGAGTTCATTAGTGTCCTATTGCATGTATGGCAATTATAGTGGCTTAAATATAGCTAAAATAATGCGTTGGGGTTATGCTTAAAGCTCTCTTTTATTTGTCCAAAACTATCATTTTAAATTATGTGCAACACTATTGTAGATGTACTCGATATTGGCCCAGAGTGTACAGAGCGGTTTATTGATTTAACCACGCTTTCGCAAATGCCAAACCTTGAAATAGAGCTGGCAGGTTGCTCTAATTTATTGGGTGACTATTGTGTTGCACGTACTAACCCGCTTGAACACACTCTTTTTTATACTTTGGCTGGTCAGGGCACACTTAAAACAGTTAATAACCAATACTCATTAACTGAAAATAGCTTAGCTATATTGCCTGCAAGGCAAAGTTTTGAGGTTAAAATAGCAAGCGAAAAGTGGGATGTGATTTGGCTAAACCTTGCAAACACTAAACGTTGGCAACATTTAAATTTAGCACAGGCTAAGGTATTAACTAATCAGCAATTAGCGCCATTACATTTAGCTATGGAGCTTTTATATAGCGAAAGTAACGCTACTTTGCGCGAAGGTGTTATGCCTATTTTAAGCCACTATTTAAACACTACGCTTCAAAGCGAGCCGCAAATAGGTGGGCAAAACAGATTAACCAGCTTGTTTTTAGAGGTAGAAGAGCGCTTACAGTTTGATTGGACAATAGAAGTTATGTGCGAGCACGTGCATTACTCAGCACCGCATTTACATAGGTTATGCCAAGCGCAATTTGGTAAAAGCCCTATGCAGCAGCTTATTTATTTACGCATTAAACGAGCTAAAAGCTTACTACTAAATACCCGCTGGCCTGTTGCTCATATTGCTGCTTACGTGGGGTATCCTAATATATTTAATTTTTCTAAACGGTTTAAAAAATCAGTGGGTATATCACCAAGTGAATTTAGAAAATAACGTAAGCGGCTCTCTACATTTGAATAAATTTAAGGTATTGTGCGATTTCTTAAATTGCATTCTAGAGTTTTTAGGTAGGTAATGCGCTCAAACTACTTTTTAGTCGTGATACTTTTAGTGCTTGTGCACAGCTTTATTAGCTGTGATGCGGCGGCGTATCATCTGCAAGAAGAAGTTGATCATGCTACGCATGTTCATTCTCAAACAAATGTAAACGATGAAGATGCGCAATCACCTACTGAAATACATGCCCATCAGCATTGCCACTGTGGTTACTACAGTACGCTAAATCACTCTATAAGCCCTGAGCAAAGCCAAGCTACACTGCCTGCGTGCTATAGCGGTTTAAACTATCCACCAGATGTTCCGCCACCAAATTTTTATAGCTAGTTTTTAATTTTAAACACTTTGTAAATAACTGCCTGCGCCTGTGCGCTATAAGGCTAGTTATGTACATATTTAGGTTGCTTAATTGCGCTTGTTTTTAAAATAGGCGTAGTGATTAAGTCAACTCTGTTTGTTAAAAAACGGACATGCTATATGAATAAAAAACCACTTATGCTGGTGGCGCTACTGTGCGCATTACCTGCAATGAGCGTTTTGGCAAAAAATGAGCCTCAAAACGTATTAACGCTAAAGCAAGCGCTTAAAAATACCGAGCAGCAAAATGCTGAACTTAAACGCTACCCGTATCATCAAAAAATATTAACGGCGCTTAAAACCCAAGCTGCGCTTTCACCTAATCCTGAGCTGAGTTTTGAAGCTGAAAACTTTTTAGGAACTCACGGCTCTCATGCGTTTTCGGGGGCGCAGTACACGCTGGCTTTAAGTCAATTAATAGAGCTGGGCGATAAACGGCAAAACCGTATTAATTACGCCACTGCCAATATAAAAGCGCAAACAATTGAGTATAAAAATACTCGGTTAGCACTTTTAGCAACCACCGCTGAGCGCTATTACCAAATACTTAAATTTCAGGCGTTAATTGCTTTAAATAGTGAGCGTAAAAACACCGTTAAGCAGGCACTTAACGCAATTGAAAAACGCGCTAAAGCGGGTGCAGCCTCAAGTGCTGATGTAACCCGCATGCGTTATGCATTAAGCCAAGTAGATTTAAATACGCTGATGCTAAATAGCGAATTTGAGCGTGCGCGCTTAGCTCTAACCGAGCTTTGGCAAGAGCCGCAAGTGAGTGATTACTATGCTGGCGATTTATCACAAATAGCTGCTGTTAAAAGTGAAGCAGTGCTACTTGATGCGGTAAATACAGCACCTGAATTTGCACTGCTGCAGCAGCAATATATGCAGCAAACGGCTAATTTGTCGCTGCAACGCTCAAGCGGGCAAAGCGATTTAACCCTGGGTGGTGGCGTGCGATATAACCAGCAAACTGATGCCAGCTCGTTGGTGTTTTCTTTTTCAATGCCACTGCAATTAAGCAATTCTAATAGCGGTAATATTGAGGCTGCAAAGCATCAACTTACGCTACTTAATGAGCAACAAGGGCAATTACGTGTTCAGCTACGCCAGCAAATACGCACTTTGTATGCGTATTACCAAGGTAAAACTGCGCAGGCACAGCTATTAACACAGCAAGTTATTCCACAAGCACAAACGCTTATAAAACAAAGTTTAAAAAGCTATCAACAAGGGCAAATATCGGTGTTGCAATTACTCGACGCACAGCAAGCTTTATTTGATTCTAAACGCGCACTTATCAACATCCATAGCGAGCTATATCAAGTGCTGCTTACCCTTGAGCGTTTAACTGGCCAACCTTTAATTGAGACTCATCAATCATGAATAACACTCTTATCGCATTATTTATAACGCAATTATTTACACTCCCATTTTTAAGTAGCACGGCTATGGCATCTGATAGCCATCACGAAAAAGGTCACGAAGAAGGCCACAAAGACGAACACACACAAAAAGGCCCACACGGCGGATTTTTACTAACCAATAACGCGCTTGATTTAGAGCTTAAGTTAACCCAGTTTGCAGGTAATACCGAGCTGCGAATATATGGGTTTAATAACGATAAAGCTGTGGATATAAACCAGTTAGACGTAACCATAAACGTGCAACGTTTAAGTGAAGAGCCACAGCTTATTCGCTTCAAAGCTGAAGATGACTATTTAGTAAGTACCGTGAGCGTAAACGAGCCGCATTCTTTTAAGCTTGATGTAATGGCACGCTATAAAGGCGTTGAAATAAATTATCATTATGAGCAAGAAGAAGGGCGTGCAACGCTAAGCTCCCAAGCAATTGAACGCGCAGGAATTAAAACCGAGATAGCAAAAGCAGGTAGCGTTGAACTAACAGATACTCTATTTGGTGTTATAGCACCCACCGCGCACGGCACCGTTGAAGTAATGGCGCCTTATACCGGCTTAGTTAACGATATCTTTGTAAGCATTGGCCAAAACGTTAAAAAAGGCGATAAGCTTACCAGTATAACCAACCGCGAAACACTGCAAAATTACACCATAAAAAGCCCAATTACAGGCGTTATTACCGAGCAATATTTAAAGCGCGGTGAGCTTGCCAATAGCGCATTAATGCAAATAGTAAACCTTGAAACCGTATGGGTCGAGCTCTCGGCTTTTCCTGAAAATATTGAAAAGCTCGCCATAGGACAAAGCGCAAAAGTGTACGATTTACATCATCATTTAAATGCGCAAGGTGAGGTGTTTTACATAGCCCCGATGATGAGCGGCGGGCATATTGCGCGTGCGCGAATCGAGCTTACAAACCCTGATGGTCATTGGCGTCCTGGTATGCATGTTAATAGCGACATTAGTACTGCAAAAGTAGATGCTGCAGTGCGAGTAAAGGCTACAGCTGTGCAGGAATTTAACGGCAAACCTAGTGTGTTTATTAAAAGCGGCAATGTGTTTGAAGTACGCCCTGTAAAGCTTGGTGCTAAAAACAGCGAGTGGGTAGAGGTACTTGAGGGGCTTTCGCCAAATAGTGAGTACGTAACGCAAAACAGTTATGTAATTAAAGCCGATATATTAAAAAGCGGCGCAAGCCACTCACACTAGGAGGCAGCATGATTAACTGGATAGTTTCTTTTGCGGTTAAACGCCGCATGATGGTGCTTGCGCTCACGCTTTTATTTGCTGGGTTTGGTGTATACAACACACAAAATTTAGCCGTTGATGCCGTACCCGATATAACTAATGTGCAAGTACAAATAAATACAAAAGCGCCTGGGTTTACCCCGCTTGAAGCAGAGCAGCGCATTACCTATTTAATTGAAACCGCTATGGCGGGCATACCAAAGCTTGATTACACTCGTTCGATTTCGCGTTATGGACTTTCGCAAGTTACCGTTATTTTTAACGAAGGCACCGATATTTACTGGGCGCGCCAGCAAATATCAGAGCGCATTCAAAGTATTCGCTCAGACTTGCCAGCCAATATTGAGCCAAACTTAGGGCCAATTGCCAGCGGGCTAGGGGAGATTTTTACTTACTCTGTGCATGCAAATAAAGGCGCGATAAAAGACGATGGCACGCCATTTAACGCAGAGGATTTACGTACTCTGCAAGATTGGGTTATTCGCCCGCAGCTATTAAAAGTAAAAGGCGTTACCGAAATTAATAGCCAAGGTGGCTTTGAGCGCCAATACCAAGTAGCCCCCGTGCCTGAAAAACTACTCGCTTATAAGATCACGCTAAGCGATGTAATTACTGCACTTAAATTAAATAACAGCAACCAAGGCGCAGGGTTTATAGAACGCTTTGATGGGCAATATTTAGTGCGCTCACCAGGGCAATTAAAAACCATAGATGATATAGCTAACACGGTTGTTGCTAAGCGCGATGATGCACCAGTACGGATTAAAGATGTAGCAAATGTGCGTTTAGGTAAAGAGCTTAGAACCGGCGCTGCTACTTATAACGGTAAAGAAACCGTGCTCGGCACCGCCATGATGCTAATTGGCGAAAACAGTCGCGTAGTGGCAAAAGCCATGGCTGATAAACTCAAAGACGTACAGCTAAGCTTGCCTGAAGGTGTTGTGGTAGAAGCAGTTTATGACCGCACAACCCTTGTTGATAAAACCATAGCAACCGTAAAAACCAACCTGTTCGAAGGCGCGGTGCTAGTGATTGTTATTTTGCTGCTGTTATTAGGTAATGTAACTGGTGCGCTTATTACGGCAATGGTTATTCCGCTTAGTATGTTATTTGCCGTTACCGGCATGGTAGGTAATCGCGTATCGGGTAATCTAATGAGTTTAGGCGCAATCGACTTTGGTTTAATAGTTGATGGCGCTGTAATTGTGGTTGAAAACTGTTTAAGGCAACTTGGCCTTGCGCAGCATAAACATGGCCGGCTACTTACATTAAATGAGCGTTTAAGTGTTGTAACCGCCGCTACTAAAGAAGTATTTAGCCCAGCGGTGTTTGGCATTTTAATTATTATGCTGGTGTATTTGCCGCTGTTTGCGCTTAGTGGTGTAGAGGGCAAAATGTTTCAGCCAATGGCATTTACGGTTGTAGCCGCACTAGTTGGCGCACTTATTTTTGCTGTTACCTTTGTACCTGCCGCTATTGCGGTATGTGTACGTGGCAAGGTGAGCGAGAGCGAAAATGCGGTTATGCGCGGTATAAAAAGAGGCTACAAACCACTACTTGGTTTATCGCTTAAGTTGCCATGGATAATGTTAAGCATTGCTGCTGTGCTTGTAATTGTACTTGGTTTTAAAGTTAAAAATATGGGCGCTGAATTTTTACCGCAGCTTGATGAAGGCGATATAGCGATGCACGCACTGCGCATTACCGGCACCGGTATTGAACAATCGGTAAAAATGCAAAAAGAGCTAGAGCAAGCCATTTTAGACATACCTGAAGTTGAAAAAGTATTTTCAAAAATTGGCACTCCAGATGTAGCAAACGATCCTATGCCACCTAACGTTGCCGATACCTTTTTAATGTTAAAGCCGCGCGAACAATGGCCTGATCCCGCTTTAAGTAAAGAAGAGCTGGTTAAGCAAATTCGCCATTTAGTAAATGAAGTACCAGGTAATAATTATGAGTTTACGCAACCTATAGAAATGCGTTTTAACGAGTTAATAGCAGGCGTGCGCGCCGACGTTGCGGTGCGTATTTATGGCGATGATTTATCAACATTAAAACAGTATGGCGAAAAAGCCACAGCCTTGGTGCAAAACATTACAGGCGCAACTGATGTACGCCTTGAGCAAATGGAAGGTTTGCCTACACTTTCGGTAACGCCGCTTCGCGATCATATGGCGCTGTTAGGTTTAACAGTAACCGATATACAGCAAAGTGTAAGTGCTGCGGTAGGCGGTGTACAAACCGGGCTTATTTATGAAGGCGATAAACGCTTTTCGTTATTAGTGCGTTTAGATGAGCGCTGGTCAAACGATGTATCACAGCTTGCGCGTTTGCCAGTGGCCGTGCCCAAAAGTGCCAACCCAGACCTTGCATTTGTACCGCTTGGCGAAGTAGCAAATATTAGTATTGATAAAGGGCCTAATCAAATAAACCGTGAAAGCGGTAAGCGTAATGTTGTTGTTACTGCAAATGTAGAAGGGCGTGATTTAGCAAGCTTTGTAAGTGATGCACAAGCCGCTTTAAATTCAGATCTTAATTTACCAAGTGGTTATTGGATTGAATACGGCGGTACATTTGAGCAATTAGAATCGGCAAGTAAGCGGTTATCGCTGGTGGTGCCAGTTACTTTATTGCTTATATTTGGCCTGCTTTACAGTGCGTTTAATTCACTTCGTGATTCGTTAATTATATTTAGCGGCGTACCACTTGCACTGACCGGAGGTGTGCTTGCGTTACTATTACGCGATATGCCGTTATCAATATCGGCAGGCGTGGGGTTTATAGCGCTAAGTGGTGTAGCGGTATTAAATGGCGTGGTTATGCTGTCGTTTATTAAACAATTAAGAGCCGATGGACTTAGTTTAATTGATGCGATACAAACCGGTGCACTTTCGCGCTTGCGTCCAGTATTAATGACCGCTTTAGTGGCAAGCTTAGGGTTTATTCCTATGGCGCTAAATACTGGTACAGGCGCTGAGCTACAAAGACCACTGGCTACGGTTGTAGTTGGCGGTATTATTTCATCAACTCTACTTACGCTATTAATATTGCCTGCACTTTATAAATTAGTGCATTCTAAATTTACTAAAAAAGCAGAAGCTGAATTAGCTTAAGTATTAGCTATTAATAATGTAATCAAAAAAGCAGCTGTACTTACAGCTGCTTTTTTATTTGGGTAATTATTTAGCAAAAATACTACATTAATTATATTGAAACAGATTATCCCAACGCTCATCAAGAATAGCTTTTGCATGGTCTAAACTTAGCGCGCTATACACTTCATTACCTTCTATTTCGTTACTACACGTTACTAAACGCATACGTACCAGCTTTTCAAGTGCGTCGCTAATTTCAAAATCAAGATTGCACTGGTATTTGCTTTTAAACCAATGCTCTATTTGTTCATCAAGTGTTTGTGCGGTTAAGCCGCTTTCTGATTTTAGTAAAAACGTATACGCAAGCAGGGCTTCTTTTATGTCTTCTTCTTCGGCAGCATCAATAAGCGTGTGAAAAACACCCGCGTTGTTATCGAGGTTTTTAAAGTAGAGATTATCGCTAAGCGCTTTCATAAATTTAATTTTACGGTTTTTAAACTTACTCCACTCTTTAAAAATAAAGCTGCCAAATACTCCCATGCCAATAGCAAAGGTAATAAAGTGTTGTTGCGTCATTTCGACAGCTTCACTTCTAAAGCCCCCCCAAAAAGCAAACAGAGCAAGCAATAATAAAATTGATGCACCAAGCTTAGTTATAAGTACCACCGCACCGCCAATTAAAGCCGATGAGCCAATAATTGCTTTATCAATAGGGCGCATGCGTACTTCGCTATTAGGAAATAGCATTTCGAGATCGGCCTTTGGCACATTTTGAAACAGCTTTACTATGGTTGAACTTGGCTCAAATCCCATTGGCGTTTTATTTTTAGCTTTAAAATAAGCGCTATCTTTAAAGCGAATAAACACAGCAACACGGTCGTAATTAGTAAAGTGCAGCGGCTTTTTACGAAGGCCCCAAAAGCTGGTAATCGTTTCAGTGAGTTGCGACTCGCCACGGCGATAAAATACGACTTCTTCAAAGTCGTCAAATTCAACTTCAAGGCGCACCTTAAATAGCGACTCTTCATTTAATGCATCTTGTAAGTCTTCATTGGTGATCACTTCAAAATTAGCGGCATTAAGCACCTTGGCAAAATCTTTAGCAAATTCACGTTGGCACTGCGCTTTTTGATCAGCCGATACTGGCGCTAAAGATCGCGTATCGCTATTAGGATCAAAGGGCGCGTAGTTATTTTTGAGCGACTCAAGTGTTGAATGGTAATCGTAATGGATAAGGCTTGCTAATAAATCGCAAAATTGTTTAAACGATGTTTGCTCTGAGTTGTTTGTGAGCTCAGCGCTGCACATATCAACAATATCTTGTTTTCTAAAGGGAATAAAACGTGCACTTTGCATTTGTTTGACTAATTTGGAAATGAAACTACCTTTAGGGATGTTAATTTATTCCCAATAAAATTGCTAACATATAAATTTACAAATAACTAAGTTTATTGAATCCAAATCACCCCTTCATACGTTGTATACATATAGCAGTTACATTTTCTAATTGTTTTGTATTGCAATTTTGATATTATCTTATAAATAATAACTATATTTCAAAATTAACCATTATAAAATCCAATAAAAAGGTACTGTAAGATGTTATTTTTTTGTATCATTAACTGGATTTTGTAACGATTAGAGCTACCTTTTGGCTAAGCCGCTATTTACTCTCATTAACTATTTAGGAAATTCACTTTGGAAAATATAAGTAAAGCTGTTGTTATTGTCGAACTACTAAGTGATGTCTGGGTTGTTATGGATAATGGAGATTGGGTCAAGGTAGACTCTATACCAGAGCAACTTGCCGACCTACCTGTGTTAAATAGCAGCGACATTGCATTAGAGGGGAACGAGCTGGTTTTTTCTGAAACCAGTGAACAGCTTGTTGTACCTCAAGATATTATTTCACAGCTTGTATCGGATTTAAGCCAAAATAGTACCTTTGACGCCCGCAGCAATACCAGTAGCGTTACATCTTTATCCTCAAGTGATGCTAATGAAGCTCAAGTGGCTTATCAACTTATTGCTCGCCAAGGGCAAGAGCTTGTTCCTGAATCAGGCTATGAAACAACACCTACCGATACAACAGAAGAAGAAGATCCTAATTTTATTGAGTTCAGACCCGACCCTATTTTTACTGTAGGTCAGCTCGGTGGCGATGGTGTGTTTATTAATAAATACGATGCTGTGGCTTTGGAATTTTCCGGTACTGTTGAAAATGTACCCGATGGCTCGTTAGTACAAATAGTTTTAAGTGATAGCGACGGCAACGAAATAATTGTTACAACCGAAGTGCAAGATGGTGTTTGGTCTGTAACAAATATTGATATTACTGCTCTAAATGATGGTGAAGTGACTGCAACGGTTTCTCTTGTAGGGGGCAACGAAGATGATGCAGCGAGTGAAACTAAAGTAAAAGATACTCAAGCAGATATTTTTATTGATTTTGAGGATGGCTTAAACACTAATCAACCAATTGATTTTGAAGGTGAAGTGCAAGATGTGCAAGATGGACAGCTGGTAACAGTGACCATTTTTGATGCGCAAGGTAACCCTATAGCAACGTATGAGGCAACAGTCATTAATGGTCAATGGAGTGTTGGCCCTGAACCTTTTGCCGATTTACCTGATGGAAATTACACCATACAAGTTAGTACCATTGATGAAGCGGGTAATGACACGCAAACTCAAAAATCATTCTCAAAAGATACTACGGCCATTATAACAATAGACGTTAATGAAACCGAAGATGGCGTAATAAATAACTCAGAAAACGTAGTACAAGTAAGCGGAACAGTTGAAGGTATTGAAGATGGTCAAACAGTCTTAGTAACCCTAACAGACATAGATGGCAATGAAGTGAGTGTTGAGGCTGTTGTTGAAAATGGCCAGTACCAATTAGAAGTCGATATTTCTTCGTTAAGTGATGGAGAGATCACAGCAACCGCGCAAGCACAAGATTTATTAGGTAACGAAAGCACCGCGTCTCAGGTTATTTCACATGATAAAACAGCACAGCTCACCGTCGAAATAGACTCAACACAAGATGGCGTTATCAATAGCGAAGAAGAGAGTAACGTAACTGTACGAGGTGTAGTAACTGGTATTGAAGACGGCCAAACAGTGACTGTTGTATTGAGTGACGGCGTTAACCCTCCAATTACATTAACGGCAATCGTAGTTAATGGCAGTTATGAAATAGCCGGTGTTGATATTTCATCGTTAAATGATGGCACTATTAGTGCAAATGCAACTGCTCAAGATATTTCAGGAAACCCAGCAAGCGCGAGCGATGAAGCGCAATATGACAGCTCTGTTGCAACAAGCATAGTGGCACAAGATATTGATGGGGTTATTAATAGCGCCGAGCAAAATAATGTACAACTTAGTGGCTCGGTTACAGATATTGAGCCAGGCCAATTAGTTACCGTTACTTTTACGGATAGTAATAATCAGCAAGTAGTAGTAACAGCTGAAGTTGATGCTGATGGGAATTGGCAAATTAGCGGTGATATTGAATCTTTAGCTGATGGCGAAATCTCAGCGCAAATAAGTATTTTTGATGCAGCTGGGAATGAGGCCACTCAAGAGGTTACTTTTTCAAAAGACACACAAAGCACGCTAACACTTAATATTGATAAAACTGAAGATGGCGTTATAAATGGCAGCGCTGAAAACACCGATATTTCGCTTAGCGGCATAGTAAATGGTGTTGAAGATGGCCAAGAAGTTACCATTATATTTACAGACTCATTAGGCAATGAAGTGGTTGTTACCGCAATTGTTGAAAATGGTAATTACGCGCTTTCAGGTGTGGATATTTCTGCACTTAATGATGGCGATATTTCGGTATCAGCAAGTGTGCTTGATACGGCTGGAAATACCGCAGTTGCAGAAGATTCTTTTGAAATAGATAACAGCGCATTAATAACTGCATCAATAGATAAAACAGATGATGGAGTGATTAACGGGCAAGACGACGATCTTCGCGATAATGTTAATACAGCAGAAAATGCAGGTGTGGTTGTACGCGGTACTGTAGAAGATGTTGAAGATGGCCAAATAGTTACTGTAACGTTGAGCGACGGTATTAACCCTCCGGTAATTACTCAGGCTGTAGTTCAAAATGGTCAATATGTTACAGAGCCAATGGACGCAACAGGCTTAAATGATGGCACTATGATCGCCACAGCAGAGGTTGCTGATGCAGCCGGTAACCCTATTAGTGCCCAAGATAATGTTGAAATAGACACAACTGCAGCAATCACAACTAGCATTGATAAAACAGCTGATTCGGTTATTAATGGCAGTAACGAAAATCAAGAAATTGTAGTGCGTGGCACCGTGAGTGGCATTGAAGATGGCCAAGTTGTAACTATCACCCTAAGGGATGGTGTAAACCCAGATATAGCTGTGCAAGCAATTGTACAAAATGGTGAATATGTCACAGCTCCTATAGATGCAAGCTCTTTAAACGATGGCGATATTGTGGCAAGAGCCGACGTCTCTGATTTAGCTGGCAATGAAGCCACAGCAAGAGACACCGTTGAAATAGACAAATTAGCAGACATTACAACCAACATTGATAAAACAGCCGACGGTGTTATTAACGGCAGCGGCGAAAGTGCAGCCATTGTTGTACGCGGTACTGTAGAAGATGTAGAAGATGGCCAAATAGTTACTGTAACAATAAGCGATGGCGTTAACCCTGCGGTGACTACAACTGCAACCGTGATCAATGGTGAATATGTAACAACTCCTATTGATGCAAGTAGCTTAAACGACGGCACATTAACCGCCACTGCAAGTGTATCTGATATCGCGGGCAACCCTGTAAGCGCACAAGATAGCGTTGAGCTTGATAACACTGCCGCCATTACCACAAGCATTGATAAAACAGCCGATGGCGTTATTAACGGTAACGGCGAAAGTGCAGCCATTGTTGTGCGCGGAACAGTTAGCGATGTTGAAGATGGTCAAACAGTTACGGTTACTATTAGCGATGGTGTTAACCCACCGGTTGAAGTGCAAGCCATTGTAGAAAATGGCGAATATGTAACAACTCCTATTGATGCAAGCAGCTTAAACGACGGCACATTAACCGCCACTGCTACAGCGTCTGATTTAGCTGGTAACCCTATTAGTGCGCAAGATAGCGTTGAGCTCGATAACACTGCCGCCATTACCACAAGCATTGATAAAACAGCCGATGGCGTTATTAACGGTAACGGCGAAAGTGCAGCCATTGTTGTGCGCGGAACAGTTAGCGATGTTGAAGATGGCCAAACAGTTACGGTTACTATTAGCGATGGTGTTAACCCGCCAGTTGAAGTACAAGCAATTGTTAATAACGGCGAATATGTCACAGATCCAATTGATGCTAGCAATCTAAACGACGGCACATTAACCGCTACAGCTAGCGTATCTGATAAAGCAGGCAACCCGGTAACAGCGCTAGATACGGTCGAGCTTGATAACACGGCAGCCATCACCACCAGTATTGATAAAACAGCCGACTCAGTTATTAACGGTAACGGCGAAAGTGAAGCTATCGTTGTACGCGGTACGGTTACCGACGTTGAAGATGGTCAAACGGTTACGGTAAGCATTAGCGATGGCGTTAACCCACCAGTTGAAGTACAAGCAACCGTTCAAAACGGTGAATATGTAACAGATCCAATTGATGCTAGTGCACTAAACGATGGCACATTAACCGCTACAGCTAGCGTATCGGATGAGGCAGGTAACCCTGTAACAGCACAAGATACGGTCGAGCTTGATAACACCGCTGCAATAACCACAAACATTGATAAAACAGCCGACTCAGTTATTAACGGTAACGGCGAAAGTGAAGCAATCGTTGTGCGCGGTACAGTTACCGATATTGAAGATGGCCAAACGGTTACGGTAAGCATTAGCGATGGCGTTAACCCACCAGTTGAAGTACAAGCAACCGTTCAAAACGGTGAATACGTGACCGATCCGATTGATGCAAGCAACCTTAATGATGGCACATTAACCGCTACTGCGACTGCATCTGATAAAGCAGGCAACCCGGTAACAGCACAAGATTCAGTCGAGCTTGATAACACGGCTGCCATCACCACCAGTATTGATAAAACAGCCGATTCAGTAATTAACGGTAACGGCGAAAGTGCGGCAATTATTGTACGCGGTACGGTTACCGACGTTGAAGATGGCCAAACGGTTACGGTAAGCATTAGCGATGGCGTTAACCCAGCTGTAACTACAACTGCAACAGTGACCAACGGCGAATACGTGACCGATCCGATTGATGCAAGCAATCTTAACGATGGCACATTAACCGCTACAACTAGCGTATCTGATAAAGCAGGTAACCCTGTAACAGCGCAAGATTCAGTTGAATTAGACAAGCTAGCTGAAATTGATATTGCACTGCCTGATGACGATCAAGTAATTAATAGCTTAGAGCAAGCGAGTGCTGTGTTAACGGGTAATACTGTAGATGTAGAGCAAGGGCGAGAAGTTACATTAACGCTTACCGACAGCAATAGTGTGTCTAAAGTAATAACTGCTATCGTTAGCGATAATGGCACATGGAAAGTTACTACTGATCAAATTGCTGACTTAGCCGAAGGTCAAATTAACGCAGTTGTAGCAGTCACAGATTCAGCTGGGAACCCTGCAAATTCAGAGCTTACTTTTACAAAAGACACGCTAAGCAGCGTAACTTTAAATATTGCACAAACAGACGACGGTGTTATTAACGGCAGTAACGAAAACTCGCAAATAACCATAACCGGCGCAGTTGAAAACATAGAAAATGGTCAATCAATTACAGTAACCGTATCTGACGGTGAAAACCCAGACATTGAATTAATAGGCACTGTTACTAACGGTCAATACAGTTTTGAAAATGTAGATATATCGGGCTTAAATAACGGCACAATTACAGCCACTGCCATTGTTTTAGACTTAGCGGGTAATACAGCCACAGCAAACGACACTGTTTTATTAGATCAGCTAGCCAGTGTAACTGTAGATATAAACGATACAGGCGATAATGTAATTAATGGCAACTCAGAAAATACAGTTGTTAGCATTACAGGTGATGTAACTAACATTGAAAACGGTCAAACAGTCTCAGTAGTTGTGAGTGATGGCACAAATACTGAAACATTTACTGCTGAAGTAATTAACGGCGCTTATACAATTACAGATGCTGATATATCAGCTTTAAATGATGGTACATTAACCGCAACAGCTACTGTAACCGATGTAGCAGGTAATACCGCTACAAGTAACGACACTGCCGAGCACGATAAGCTAGCCAGTACCACAATAGAAGTCGCTGAAAACGATGATGTAGTGAATGCAGTCGAGCAAAGCAATGTAATTATAAGCGGTACAGTTACCGATGTTGAAGCTACACGAGAAGTAACCGTTACATTTAGTGACGGCACCAACTCAGTTACTGCAAAAGTTGATGTAGATAGCGATGGCAACTGGCAAATAAACCCAAGTGACATAAGTACACTTACCGATGGCGAAATTGCAGTAAGCGTAAGCGTATTTGATAACGCAGGCAACGAAGCTGTAAACAACACTACATTTAATAAAGATACACAAGCAACTACATCGTTAGAACTTGCCGATAATGTAATTAATGCAGCAGAAGACGAAGCCGTAGCACTTAGCGGAAAAGTAGATGACATAGAGTCAACCAACAATGTAACGGTTACCTTTACCGATCAAAACGGTAAAACAGAGACAATTGAAAACATTGTTTTAGACAGTGATGGTAATTGGTCTGTTACCGCTGCAAATATTAGCGAACTAGCCGATGGTGAAGTAATCGCAAGTGTCAGCGTATTTGATAACGCAGGTAACGAAGCGGTTAATAGTGCAGAATTTATAAAAGACACCCAAGCAACTACCACCATAGAGCTTGCAGATACGCTTATTAATGCAGCCGAAGATGAAGCCGTAGCACTCAGCGGAAAAGTAGATGACGTAGAGTCAACCAACAATATAACGGTTACCTTTACCGATCAAAACGGTAAAACAGAAACAATTAAAAACATTGTTTTAGACAGTGATGGTAATTGGTCTGTTACCGCTGCAAATATTAGCGAATTAGCCGATGGCGACATTACAGCAAGTGTAAGCGTGTTTGATAACGCAGGTAACGAAGCAGTAAATAGCACAACATTAGTTAAAGATACCCAAGCCACAATTAACGTAAATGTAGGTGATGACGCATTTATTAATGAACAAGAGCAAGCAACAGCAAAAATTGGTGGCACAATTAGTGATGTAGAGTCAGGACAAGAAGTTGATATTGTACTAAAAGACAATAACGGTGATGAGTTGTTTACCGCTACAACCACCGTAGATGCGCAGGGTAACTGGGAGCTTAATAGCTCTATTTTACGGGTTTTATCAGATGGCGATTACACAGTAGATGTAAGCACGCAAGATATAGCGGGTAATCCAGCAACAAGCACCCTCAACTTTACAAAAGACACCCAAGCCAGTACAACGCTAGTGCTTGAAGACTCAGTAATAAACGCAGCAG
>NZ_JACJEN010000030.1:0-29208 GCF_014164075.1 Pseudoalteromonas sp. SG45-3
AAATCCTACATTGCCGGCAGCCACACTTTTAGCAAGCAACGCAAAAAGCCCGCCAGTGCAAGGCGTATTAGGCGAGCGTTAACAATGTCCGCAATTGGCACTCTCCAGCCACTCGACAACATAAAGTATTAATAATAATTGATAAGGTATTTTACTTTGTCAGATGGCGCTTCGCTTATCCGACCTACACTGGCACTGAGCCGAACTTTGGCACACAGCCATGAGTAGCCTCTCAAAAACTGTAATGTAAGAAATCAAGATTCTTCCTTTTTTAATTGATTTATCTTCAACCTAGGCTCTGCGGTGTTCGTAAGACCTACCTGTAAAGTGGTCTTCGCCTCATAAAAAAAGCACGGTGCACGCACAGTGATAAAAAGTAATAATATTTTGTATTAAACAAACTTACTTGACGTTTTATTGCAATTACCATGAAAACCCAGCTTGTTTTTACACTAAAGAAAAACTAACGTCGAAAAGTACAAAATTTAGTTCGAGTGCCACGTTTACTTGCGATAGGTGAAAATTCTATATTTGGCTTCTATAATTTTTCGGGGGGGGGATTAGCATATCACTTAACGACACACTTTAACGTGCTGCTATTTTCTGGCTTAATTATAAGCCCATCAGTGTAGCCATAAACGCACCTTCCCAACTTGATTGGCTTAATGAACGGTGTGTAATATTTTCGGTACTAATATCCACTTTTTACCCGTCATCCGCTCTTATATTTTCTCCAGTTTAAATATAAACACTTTAAAATAAGTAACATAGCTTAATATTTTAAAGCACCTCTGTGGCATATCTATTGCTTTTTATAAAGAAGGCGGTGTACGTAAACGGCTAAAAATGTCAATTTTAAAGGAGAGACAGAGTGGGAGCATTACAAGCTAACTATAATATTGCTATTCGTGCTAAATCAGTTAGTCGCTCTTTAGCTTCGACATTTTATAACCACACACGCCTCTTATATTTTTTACATCACCCAATTCACGCTAAGCAAAGAGAAGTAACAGCATTGCTGTGCTGTCTGAGATTACGCTCTTTGTGATTACATACAATTAATCGAACTTAAACTTTACGTTGAGGAGACTTTGATATGCCAACTAATCAATTTACTATGCAAGATCCTAGAAGCCAATATCAGATGGGACGTACCGAAAAAGACAGTAATCAACCGGACCCAGGGCTAGATGAAATTTTAAAACCTAAAGCAGATCATGGCGAAGATTCCTATGAGGGCCACGAAAGGTTAAAAGGCCGTAAAGCTTTGATCACAGGCGGCGACTCTGGGATTGGAAAAGCCGTAGCCATCGCATTTGCAAGAGAAGGTGCGGAAGTTGTTATTAATTACTTACCCAGCGAAGAAACCGATGCGAAAGAAACACTCGATATACTAAAAGCCAGTGGTAACAAGGCTTGGGGTATTGCAGGTGACATATCTGATGAAAATTTCTGTAACAGTCTTGTCGCTCAAAGCGTTGAATACTTGGGGTCAATTGACATACTAGTTAATAATGCTGGTAAGCAACAATTTGTCGCCGAGTTAGAAGATTTATCTACCGCGCAATTTTGCCAAACATATGCAACAAACGTATTTGCTATGTTTTGGATAACAAAGGCCGCAGTAAAGCATATGCCACCCGGGGCAAGTATTATTAACACAACCTCTATCCAATGTTACCAGCCTTCTGCTGGACTTCTTGATTACGCATCAACTAAAGGCGCAATTACTAGCTTTACTAAAAGTTTAGCAAAAATGGTAATAGATAAAGGCATTCGGGTTAATGGTGTTGCTCCAGGGCCAATTTGGACTCCGCTACAACAAAGTGGCGGCCAACCGGCGAAAAAACTTCCCGAATTTGGTGATAACGTGCCACTAGGTAGACCAGGCCAACCTGCCGAGCTAGCCCCAACATATGTATACTTAGCTTCGCAAGAGTCAAGTTACATTACCGCTGAAATAATGGGCGTGACAGGTGGGCAACATCTACCTTAATCATCAACAGATGATTGTTAAACAACATAATAGCGGCGAGTATACGCCGCTTTTATTACCTACTCTTTTTGCATCACATCTAAACAAAATCCACTAAGTATTCGTGAAACCGTGGTTATAAACACCCTAAAAGCCTGAGTTACCCACTGCACTATTTTACTTAGTACGAGGTTGAGTGAGCCTATTTAAGCACGCATAAACAAGCTGCTTAAACAACTAGAGCTGCTTAAGCAGTCAACTTAGGCTTTATGCCTATCTATCAAACTGGTTTTATGCGTTGTCTTTTTTAGCACGTATACCGCGAATGAACTCTTCTAAATAAGGCATAAACTCTAGCACGAGTGATATGAATAGCACTGTTATCAAGTAAGTTATTGGTATTGGTGACTCTTTTAATTGGAGCGTAAATTCAGGTGGAAAGCCCCCTGGAGTAAATAATGCTGTAAATTGCTCCCAGTGCCGCGCAATAATTAATACTAAAGCCAACAGCGGTATCATTTCTAAAAAGCTATGTATATGCTGCTCTATTGGCCCCACTCTACGTTTACTTACCGCGTAAGTTACATCCCACATTGCTGTAAGTTCATGAATAAAAAACAACAAGATACTAATAGCAATAATCAAACTATTAACTTCAAAAATTAAAACAAGAATTAACGGTATACCCACTTCGGCAAACATTAATAGATGAATAAACGACTCTTTTGCACCACTTGTTGTAGAAATATTACTACGTCGATGACAAAACCAATCCGCAATGCCAGCTACAAGCCAAATAGGGATCACAAAGTACATTAAAATAACTAAAGTAGGGTCAGTCATATTTGGTTAGTCCTTAAAATCAAGTTTTTAAAAATTGTCACACTCAAAACTAAATATATACGCTTGGTCATTTCGATAATTAATAACGTACCGATGAGCATAAATCGTGTTCTTCAAACACGTTCTTAGCCACCTTTATTATAGCTTTAAGAATTTTTACTTAGCTGTATATGAGATACCTATTAAAGCGAACTCTTGAACCACCACGGGTATGCTCATTATTTTCTACGACAGATTGTTACTTCAAGTGGTATGCCAAACTTTTATTTTTAGTGGATTGCATGAAAACGCAGTTATAAGTAGGTGTGGAAGAGTTTTAGACTCACCTCTTTGTATTTTTGATGGCTAGAAAGTAGAAAATATGCCCCTTTTTTGTAACTTTTTCATTTATCGATAATCTAGGTTAGTGAGGAGCTTGTATTGAAGATAAAACTAAATGCTCAAATATCAGGTTATTTATATGTATTGCTAAACTTCATAAATAAAAAAGTGGTCAACATGCTTGGTTTGGTAACAGTGCTTAAATACTATTATTAAGCCATTCCTTGTCTTCTACTGCCATCGGCACTCGCGCATATTCACTTTGTCGTTTTTAAACAATACGCCTTCTGATAATAGCTTTTCACGCTGTTCTTGGTATTTTTCGCTACCTTCAGGGAATGATATTTTACCTTGGCTATTCACCACCCTGTGCCAAGGTATAACTGAGTCGTTTGGCATCACTTTTAATAAGCGCCCCACCAAGCGTGAGTTTTGCGGATAGCCTGCAAGAGCAGCAACTTGCCCATAGCTTGCTACTTTTCCTATTGGTATGCCTGCGATAACAGTATAAATAAGTGTTTCTTTATCAATATCAGCGTTCATTTAAATACGCCTCACTAAGTACTTTAAATTGCTCCCAAATAGTACGCGCTACAGGGCCGTGGTGCATTGCATGCTGCCTAAAGGCTCTAATTTGCGCGCTAAACTTATGCTCTCGGTCAGTTATGTGTATTTCTTGAAGTAAGCCTGCTTTTATTTCAGTGTCGCAGTGCTCTAGGCTCATCATTGCCCAACCAGCACCTGAGAGTAAAAACGATTTTAAGGTCGATACATCATCAATTTTCATCATGGCGGAGCCTTTTGAGTACGATAGCCTGTCGCTGTCGATACTCAAGTCACTTTCAAACATGGCTAAACACGGATACGTTTGCAGTTCGTTATAGGTGAGCTTTTGAGGGAGTACGCCTTTAGCGCTCACAATGCCAATAGCAAGCTTGCCAATTGGTACGCTTTCTAAATCGCCTGTCGCATGAAATAAGTCAAACCACGGGCCAATGCCTAATTCGGCTTGCCCACTGTTTACTTGCTCTAATGAGATAAAGCGTTTTCCGCTTGTTAAGCTAAATTCGGTGCTAGTAAACAACCTAAAAGTATTACTTATGATCTCGTTGTAACTTTGCATATGGCACAGTTGTTCGTAACAAATTCTAAATTGAGGCTCATTGCCTAATGCTAATTCTTCAGCAAGTTGTGCCAGCTCGTCGTTGGCATGCAGGAGTTGCTTCGCTTCGCGGTGAAAAATTCGCCCTTTTTCAGTAAGCTGTAATCGGTACTTACTTCTGTCTAGTAACTCAAATCCTATTTTGGCTTCTAAGTTTTTAATGGCGAGTGTAAGCGCTGGCTGCGTTTTATGTAGCTTTAGTGCTGCTCCGCTTAAGCTTGCGCTTTGTACTATGGCATCTAAAATTATTAATTGATTCAGCTTCATATACCGCCCTGCAACATCATAAGTAAAACTTATTGAGTTTCTAAAATTTAATGATTTTTATTTTATATGTTTGCAGCGTATGCTGCACTTAATTATTTTGCCATCATTGCAACGGAGAAGACATGAAACTCTTTCGTCTATGTTTATTAACAACGACCTTACTTAGCTTAATAGCCTGTTCTGAGCCAGAACAACAAGTTAAAGAAGAGCCTATTCGCCCTGTTAAATTATTCAACATAGGTCATGATACGCAAACTAACATTCGCAGCTTTCCTGCTGAGGTTGTTGCAAACCAAGGCTCTTACCTAGCTTTTAGGGTAAACGGCGAACTTGTTAAGTTCCCTGTGCTTGCTGGTGAACACGTTGAAAAAGGTGATTTATTAGCAAAACTAGACCCAGAAGATTTTCAGTTACAGTTTGACGAACGTAAAGCACGCTTTGAGCTGGCAAAGTCACAACTTGGCCGTATTGAGCAATTGTTTGAGAAAAAAATCACCAGCCAATCAGAATTAGATCAAGCCACTGCTAATATGCAAATTGCTGAATCTGCATTTAAAATTGCACAAACAAACCTTGAGTACAGCGAGCTACGCGCGCCATTTTCAGGCACAGTTGCAAAAGTATTTGTTAAAAACTTTGAAAACATTCAAGCCAAACAAAATATATTGCGTTTAGAAACACGCGATTTAATGGATGTAGAAATCCAAGTTCCTGAAAAAATAGTCGCTCGTTTTCAAAAAGGCACTGATTACCACCCTACTGTAAAATTCGATGGCTTTGACGATAAAGAATACACACTTGATATTAAAGAGTGGGATACCCAAGCAGACCCTGCAACACTTACCTATAAAGTTGTGTTTTCGCTACCAGTACCTGAGGACTTTAATTTACTAGCGGGTATGACGGGCAGTGTATTTATTGATTTAAGTAAAGTAACGCGCTCGCAAGTGTCTTACACAATACTGCCAATCGAATCAGTGTTTTCTGAACCTCAAGAGTCTATTAAAGATAATGCCTACGTGTGGCTTTTTGATTCAGAAACTAGCCAAGTACATAAACAAGCAGTAAAAATTGGCCAGCTACACCGCGATGGTATTGAGGTGTTAAGTGGTATTAAAGAAGGCCAAATTGTTGTTTCTGCCGGTGTGCATTCACTAAAAGAAGGCATGAAAGTAAGAGCATGGAATAAAGAGCGAGGCTTATAATTATGAGCTTTGCACAACTCTCCATAGAGAAAAAAGTAATCAGTTGGATGTTTACGCTGCTGCTATTAATTGGCGGTACCGTGTCGTATTTTGACTTAGGGCAATTAGAAGACCCTGAGTTTACGCTTAAAAAAGCCATGGTTATTACCATGTACCCTGGCGCATCGCCGCAACAAGTAGAAGAAGAAGTAACTTTTCCTCTGGAAAACGCGATTCAGCAATTACCTTATGTTGATTACGTTACTTCTATTTCATCTAACGGCAAGTCGCAAATTTCGGTAGAGATGAAAAGCACTTATCGAAAAGAGCAACTTCGCCAAATTTGGGATGAAATGCGTCGTAAAATTAACGACCTCTCCCCTTCGCTTCCCAGCGGCGTTTACCCAAGTACTATTTTAGATGACTTTGCCGATGTTTACGGTGTTATGTATTCGGTAACCGGTGATGGCTACTCATATGACGAGCTTAAAGACTACGTAGACTTTTTAAAACGTGAGCTAGTCTTGGTTAAAGGCGTAAGTAAAGTAACGGTTGCAGGTGAGCAACAACCGCAAGTAATGGTTGAAGTCTCAACGCGTAAATTAGCTCAATTAGGTATTGCACCAAGTCATATATTTCAGTTACTGCAATCGCAAAATACGGTTTCTAATGCGGGTAAAATTCGCGTAGGCGATGAGTCAATTCGCTTGCACCCTACTGGCGAATTTAAAGATGTAAAAGAGCTCGAAACGCTATTAATTTCAAAACCTGGTGCCAATGAGCTTATTTATTTAGGCGACGTAGCAAAGGTTTACAGAGAGTACGCAGAAGTACCTAACAATGTTATTCGTTATAATTCTCAGCAAGCTTTGCTTATTGGCGTGTCGTTTATGTCAGGAGTTAACGTAGTTGATGTGGGTAAACACATTGACGATCACTTAGCTTCACTTGAGTATCAACGCCCTCATGGTATTGACATAAATTCGGTATACAACCAACCACAAGAGGTTCAAAAATCGGTTGATGGTTTTATTATCAGCTTACTTGAAGCTATTGCGATTGTTATTGTAGTACTGCTGTTATTTATGGGTTTAAAAAGCGGTATTTTAATTGGTGGTATTTTACTGCTTACTGTACTGGGTACGTTTATATTTATGAAGTTGTTTGCCATCGACTTGCAACGCATATCACTTGGAGCACTTATTATTGCCCTAGGGATGCTGGTTGATAACGCAATAGTTGTAACCGAAGGGATACTAATAAACCTTAAACGTGGGCAAACAAAACTCAAAGCAGCGGTTAATATTGTTGAGCAAACAAAATGGCCTTTACTAGGTGCAACAGTCATTGCAGTCACTGCCTTTGCGCCAATTGGTTTAAGCTCTGATGCCAGTGGTGAATTTGCCGGCAGCTTGTTTTGGGTGTTGTTTATTTCGCTTTTATTAAGTTGGATAACAGCCATAACGTTAACGCCATTTTTTGCCAATTTAATGTTCAAAGAAAACGAGTTTAAAAACGAAGAAGGCCAAGAAGATGAAGACCCATACAAAGGTTTTATTTTTAACGGTTACAAAGCGATTTTAGATTTAGCGCTGCACTTTAGAAAAACCACGCTTATATTAATGGTTGTTTTACTGTGTACTGCGGTTGTTGGTTTTGGCTCTGTTAAACAGTCGTTTTTTCCTGCCTCTAATACACCTATGTTTTATGTAGATTACTGGCAAGAGCAAGGATCTGATATTCGCTCAACCCTAGAGGGCGTTAAAAAACTTGAAGAGTTTTTGCAAAAAGAAGACCTTGTTGAAGAAGTAACAAGTACAACAGGCCAAGGCGCTCCACGCTTTATGCTTACCTACGCACCAGAAAAGTCATATCCCGCGTACGGGCAATTAATTATTCGTGTAGCCAACAGAGAAGCCGTAGCGACTGTAATGCAAACTGTACGTGATTACTCAAATAATCATGCACTCTCTGCACAGCTTAAAATTAAGCCAATGGAAATCGGCCCCTCTACTGATGCAAAAATAGAAGCGCGTTTTTCAGGCCCTGATCCTGTTATTTTAAGACAATTGGCTGCTAAAGCTGAAGAACTTATTGGTAACGACGATGGCGCGTACAATATTCGTGATGACTGGCGTGCACGTACTAAAATGATTCGCCCGCAGTTTAACGAGCAAAAAGCACGCCGCTTAGGTATTAGTAAATCTGACTTAGACAATGTATTACTAACAAGTTTATCGGGTAAACAAGTGGGCGTATATCGCGATGGCACGCAGTTGCTGCCTATTATTGCACGATCTCCTGCTAACGAGCGCTTAAACGTAGAAAGCGTACACGACCTACAAATATACAGCCCAGTATTGGGGGTATTTGTACCAGTGACTCAAGTTGTAGACGAATTTGATGTGCAGTGGGAAGACAGCCTAATAATGCGCCGCGATCGCAAACGAACTATTACAGTAATGGCCGATCACAATGTATTAGGGGACGAAACACCCGCTAAACTATTTGCACGTATTCGCGGACCAATAGAAAACATGGAATTACCGCGCGGTTACGAACTGGAATGGGGCGGCGAGTTTGAATCTTCAAGCAAGGCTCAAAAAGCAATATTTGGCTCATTACCACTGGGTTACTTAGCGATGTTTGCAGTAACCGTATTACTTTTTAACTCGCTTAAGCAACCACTTGTGATTTGGGCAACGGTTCCGTTAGCTATTATTGGTGTAAGCGCGGGCTTGTTAGCTATGAATGCTCCGTTTAGTTTTATGGGACTACTTGGTTTATTAAGCTTAAGCGGTATGCTTATTAAAAACGGTATTGTATTAGTTGATCAAATAAATCTCGAATTAAGGGAAGGTAAATCGCCCTATGAGGCCGTGTTTGACTCTGGTGTGAGCCGTGTACGCCCAGTTGCTATGGCGGCTATAACTACTATTTTAGGTATGATCCCGCTGTTATTTGACGTGTTTTTTCAGTCAATGGCGGTAACAATTATGTTTGGTTTAGGCTTTGCTACAATTTTGACTCTAATTGTAGTGCCAGTACTGTACACGGTTATATTTAGAATTGATTACGAACCGCGTAAGTAGTTAAGCATATAATCGGTTAACATTAAAAAATGCCACTGGCTCAAGGTCAGTGGCATTTTTATTTAATACCGATGAAAAAGAAAGGCTACATATTTAGTTGTTAAGAAACTAACCGCAACACTTCTTATATTTTTTGCCGCTACCACATACACAAGGTGCGTTACGCTCTGGTACTTTATCAAATACTTGTGGTGTTGACTTGCTAAGTGCAAAGTCTAGTTCGCGAATATCTTCTGGTACTTCAGCTTTAACTTCAATTGAAGCAAACAGCGAATGCTCTTCTAGTATTGCTTCTATTTCTGATTGTCGTGCAACTGAGTTTACAATTAGCGTTAACGGGTGCAACTCTGTGCCTGGCTTTGCAGTACGTTTTGGTGCAAATCCATTACTGTTATTTTTACCCATTATGTCGGGCTTACCCATAAAGAAAAATTTTGACATGTTACTTCTATAACCTTTCTGCATTATTAAGACGGCGCATCTTAACAGCTTACCCTTCATATAACTAAGTGTACTTGATAATGCACAATATAAATCAGGCTTTAGCGTATATACGCCTAATATAGCGACATAATGAGGCCATTTAATGGATTTAGGCAAAATTTAAATTCGAAATATAGTAAAATTATCATAACTCAACTTAGTGCCGTTTTAGTATCTAACTCAATATTATGGAAAAGCCTTGGAAAATTTTAAAACTGCGATACTAATAGCGGGCAGCATTTTTATACTTTTTGGTTATTTACGCTTTATAACTGACGAGAATGGTAACGTGAACTTAAACAACTACCGTTTTACAGGGGGCATACTACTGGTTATTTCCGGTATGTTTGATGGCACACGCGATCTAGGGCGTGTTGATCTTTGTGGATTGAAATTTGTTCAATCTAGGGGCGATTTAATCGCGGCGCGAGGTTTGTAACCTAGTGGGCTAAGTAAAAACTGAGCAACAAAGAGTT
This sequence comes from Pseudoalteromonas sp. SG45-3, assembly GCF_014164075.1. Lineage (NCBI taxonomy): Bacteria > Pseudomonadati > Pseudomonadota > Gammaproteobacteria > Alteromonadales > Pseudoalteromonadaceae > Pseudoalteromonas > Pseudoalteromonas sp. SG45-3. The sequence goes on from NZ_JACJEN010000030.1 coordinate 9,804, forward strand.
AATCGTCCCTAGAAAGAACCCAAAGGGCAGCGCATGTTTGGTCTTTATGCTGCGTTATCGCCAATTTATGGGGAATAACCACACTACATAGGCTCCGCCTTGCCTAAAAATCAAACACGCTGCTGCAAAATCAATCACGAAAGGTCAACACGCCCTAATTAAGCGCCTGCGCTCTAAAAACTCGTTATCGGCGATTGCTGTTTATTTAGGTATACTCTTATTTTATATTGGCTTTAGCATTTAATAGCGAAACATTAAGCGCTAATTTGGGCTTTATACAAGCAACATTTTATAAGTGAATACCCTTTGACCTTTAAGCAACTCTTCAACAGCGCCTTATTACTCTTAGTAACAGCACCTCCGCTGGTTTTACTTGCATGGGATGAACAAGCCGACCCCGCTTTTATCCCCAACAGTATATATAACACCTTAACATTTACGTTATTTCCAATAACGGCGATAGTGTTGTCGGTTGTTTTATTAAGGCACCTATATAAAAAATACAATAATAACTTTGAATTTAAACATACAGTTAAAAATTATATTGCTGAGCATGGGAAGTTCCGCAGCGCATTTATACCACTGTTTTTGCCCATTTTAATTTACTTATGGTTATGGACGTCAGTTTGTATTTCTGTGAAATTATTGGCCAATAAACACAGCAATAATATATGGCAGCAAGAGCATCAATTACTCGAGGTAGGTAGTTGCCCAAATGATTATGAGTACAGTTGTGCAACGCTAACTGTGCTTAGTTTACAGAACTACAGAAAATACACTTTTAGATGGTATTTAGATAAGAATAAATTGGTGACTTTGCAAAATAACAATATAAATTTAGTGGGCGTTACAAGCCCACTTGGTAATATAGTACAAGAAATACAGTGGTAGTAGAATACCACTTAGCTGCAGATTATTTTTTTAAGCTAAGGGTACGCCCCGAGCTAGGTTTTGACTGTGACGACTTGTTCTCTTTAATACTTTTTGGCTTACCAACATACGTGGTAGAACGCTTTTGATAAGGTGCTTTACTGCGCTCATTTTTGCGCTCGCCATTAGCATTACTGCGATCAGAGTTGCGACTTGAATTTCGCTCAGTACTACGCTCGCCACTTTGTTCGCCTTTATTAAAACGGCGAGGATTTTCACCCTGAAAATCACGCTTTTTAGGAATCGACGGCGTATTATTTTCTGATTGTTTATTAGCATCAAGCGAATGTTCTTGAGTTTTACCTGAGTCAGAAATCGAGTCGTTTATTTGCGCCATTTCAGTATCAGATAAATGACGCCACTGCCCTACCTTTAAACCTTTTAGTGTTACGTTCATTATACGAGTGCGCTTTAACGTCACCACTTCGTAACCTAAATATTCACACATACGGCGTATTTGGCGGTTTAAACCTTGTGTAAGTACTATTTTAAATTCTTTAGGGGCAGTTTGTGTCACTTTACACTTTTTAGTCACGGTATCTAAAATAGGCACGCCATTGGCCATTTTTGTAACAAACTGACGATTAAGCGGTTTATCAACCGTAACAACATATTCTTTTTCGTGGTTATTACCCGCACGCAAAATTTTATTAACGATATCGCCTTCGTTAGTTAAAAATATAAGCCCTTCAGAAGGTCTATCTAAACGCCCTATTGGAAATATACGTGTTGGATAGTTAACTGCGCGAATAATATTACTTTGAATTTTACTTTCGGTAGTACACGTAATACCAACTGGTTTATTGTAAGCGATATAAACGCGCTTTGGTGTGGCTTTAAGTGGCTTGCCATCAACTAATACAACATCGGTAGCAGCTACTTTTACGCCCATTTCAGGCGAGTAGCCATTAACGCTGACACGACCTTGCTCAATATATTTATCGGCTTCGCGGCGTGAACAAAATCCTGTTTCACTAATAAATTTATTTAAACGTTTTAATTCGGTCATGGCACTTATAGCGTAGTAATTTTTAAGGCGAGTAGTGTAAACCACCCACACTATTTTTTCGCCCCTAATTTAAAATTTATAGGTGTTTAAGCATTAATTCTTGCTTTCGTTAATTTACGCCATACAAATTCAAGCGGGCCTTGGTTAAAATAGCGGCTGTATATAAAGGTAAATATGAGCTGCAGTGCAACTAATGCCGTTGCAACTAACCAGTAGTCAATACGATCAAAATTGAGCACCCAGTGCGTAAATAGCACTTTATATAACAACAGTTGTATGAGTGTTTGGCTAATATATAAAGTAAATGCTAAGCGCCCCGCTTGTTGAATAAGCGTGCCAACGTGTGCGCTGTTATTGCAAAATTTAACAATTAAATGAATATACAGCGTAGCCATACCTAGCGCCGCAAAAATATTTACAAATTCTTGCACCCCATATCCTAAGCTGCCATTAAGCTGTGATGCATAAAGCCTGATTCCACAAAAAACAAGGGTCATTGCACCGCAAACTATTAATTGCTGAGTCGTTAAGCCTTTACTAAAAACGTCTTGTTTATATAAATAAATGCCAATGAGCATAAGGCCCACGCACATCCACATTGTCATTATTGGCACCATAACAAGCATTAACGTGTTCATAGCAAGGTTACTAATAAAGTAATCAATATAGTGTGGGTTATATAATTCAATAAACTGTGCTGTATCGCGGTAAATTATTTCATCGGGTACGCTAGATATAACAAGTAAGGTAATCACAGCCGACAACAAGGTAAATGCAAACCCTCTTTTTAAAAGTACGTTGCTATCACTTTCTAAATATTTAATAACAAACCAGCCAGATACACCGTAAACAAATAAAATATCACCGGCCCAAAGTAAAAAACCATGCGCTAAACCAAAGAGGATTAACCAATAGAGCCTGCTTTTTATCTGCACTTCAGACTTGTAACGTTGCCACTGAATGTAAAGCCCAGCACCAAAAAGCAAACTAAACAGCGTTCTAAAACGTCCGTCTACAAACACGCTGCTAAGGGTGTGAATAATTGAGTCGCTAACAGGAGGATTAGTTAAGGAGGAATACCCATATTCAAAAATGCCGAAGGCGTAAGCATTCATGTAAACAAGGCCAAGCACGGCAACGCCGCGAATAAAGTCCATATTATAATTGCGCATTAAAGCTATTATCCGTTAAATATTATTCTTATAACTGTCAGCCCAATCGACTGACTGCTGGTAAAGTGGAGGTAGTATAGCACTGTCTATATTTAGCAAAAGTACAGCTTGTTCAAGTGCCCACCAGCTTCCTGTTTCATATGCTTTAACAACGTTCAAAATATAATAAAGTGTGTTTTTGTCCCCTAATAATGCCATTTTTATTTCATCAGGGAAAGGTAGCTTTTCAACAAGCAAGCTCATTGGTTGATCAAGGATTGCATCTAGCAGTGAAAATAATCCTGTTAAAAATGCTTCGCCTGACTGACTTTTATTAACCTTTTTTGCCACAAGCTCACAAAAACGAGCACGTACAACACACACTTGCATTAGCTCTGCAGGTTTTTTACCCGCTGTATGAGCAGTAACAATAAGGCTCACAAACTTTTTAAGGCGTTCGTGTCCTAAATACACGAGCGCTTGCTTTAATGACGATATTTGGCTTTGTATAGGAAACACACCGCTGTTTATTAATCTCAGTAACTTATATGCGAGTGCAGCATCTAGCTCAAACAGGCTTGCGATTGTTTTAATGTCAGGGCTTTGCTTCATTATTTCTGCGTAAATAGCGACGACTAAACCATAATTATAATCAATGTCGTTTTGCTTGATCATGGTAGGCTTTGCAAAAAAATAGCCTTGAAAATAATCAAACCCCATATCAAAGGCAAGCTCATAGTCTTCTTGTGTTTCTATTTTTTCGGCTAGTATTTTTATTTGTTTATGCGCTTGTAACTTAGTAACTATGGGCTGTATTTCGCTAAGAGGTGTAATTGCAATATCAAATTTAATGAGCTTCACAAGCTTTAGAAAACGATCCCATTGTGGTTTATATACAAAATCATCGAGCGCGAGTTTGTAGTTACTATGAAATAAACCTCGGCATAGCTCATAGTTATCGTCGGTAGGTTCTATGGTTTCGAGCAGCTCAATCACAACGTCTTGACATGGTAAGAAAGCACATAAATCGAGTTTTAGTGATTCTGGTCCTATATTAATAAGCGCTTTTTTGCCTGATGTAATATGGCGTGTACCTAAATTTAATTGATTTTCCATAATAAGCCTTGCTGTTGCTTGGCCTTCTGCAATATCTGGAAAATAATTTTTTGGACTATCACGAAAAAGTAGCTCATAGGCTACTACTTTTTTACTTCGATTGAATATTGCTTGCCTTGCAACAAATACAGACACATTACCTACTTCTTAGCTTTTATATAATACTAAGTAATTAAACCCTAAGCAGGTAGATTTGTCACTAAACTTTAAAGTACAGAAACGATTTACCGGTATAAGGTTGTTATATAATCAGTTGCCACTTGTGGCCACGAAAAACGCATTTGCTCTGCGCTGTGCTTAATTTTATGCCACTTTTTAGGATTTTGCTTTTTAATTAAGAGAGTTTCGTCTAAACAGCTAATTAAATTACGCGTTTGCGTTGCTAACGTATCTCCATTAAAGCTAAAACCATTTTCGTGGTGTTTAACTGTATCTTTTAATCCGCCAACACTGTGAACTAAACACGGTTGCCCCGCTCGCATTGCTAGCATTTGGCTAATACCACACGGTTCAAACGAGCTTGGCATTAAAAATAAGTCACCTACTTGATACATTAAATCGCCAACACCTTGCCCATAGCCCTTTAAAAATAAAAGATTGGAATTACGCGCCATTGCTTTGGTAAATATGCTTTCGAGCTCTTTGTCACCCGAGCCGAGAATAATAAGTCTGCCGCTATGTTCACTAATTAATTGGCACACTTTATCAATAGCTAAAATCCCATTAACCTGCTGGCACAATAACAACACTTTTTGCTCAGTAAGACGGCCAACGCTTGTAACTAATGGACCGTTATTAACCGTTGCTTTAAATTGCTGTAGTCGTTGGTGGGCAATATAGTAGCCACTTTGTAACTGCTCGTAATTGGCCACCCAACCAAACAAAGTACTCTCAGCTTGGCTATAAAAGTCTGCGAGAGTTGCTCCTTCAAGTGCATTGCTTGGATATTCGCAGCCATTTAAAATACCAACAAGCTTGCCTTGGCTTGCTGCATTTTGCAGATCTTGCTCAAGCCCTTCGCCACCAAAAAAACCATGTTCGTAATTGCTAGGTTCAAGAACCTCTTGGCTGTAAGTTGGCGATACAACATGTATTTTATCGCATAGATTTATTGCACTGCGCATAGGATTAAAACAATGAGGGTAACGCGGGTCGCATAATTGCTGGCCATTATAACTAAGTGATGGAAACCACGCCTCTAAGCTTGAATCATCATGGTTGAAAGGTCTAATACCTTGCAGTGCAATATTATGCACTGTGAAGGCAATTGGTAAGGTATTAAGTGGGCTATAACGTGGCTCAAACTTAAGTAAAACTGCAACGCAGGCACTGTGCCAATCATGTAAATGCAGCGCTGTAGGGCGCTTTAATACACCTTGTAATAACGCTTCGCAGACGGCTGCGTTAAATAGAGCAAATTTAGTCGCATCAGTTGCAAAAGGCCTCCCCGGTGCATCATTACAATATACACTGCCTGATTCACTAAATAACGGGTGGCTAATAACAATTTGGCTTACATTATTTTCGGCTTGTTGTACTTTAAAAATGGTTAATACATGGGGTTGAGCATTAAATGCAACGGTTACTTCACCTATATAAATACGCTCAAGCGGCTCAAACCCGTAATCAGGAATAACAACATCAACCGTTATACCTTGCTTTGCGAGAGCCTTAGGTGCATCGCGTACTACATCTGCCACACCGCCTACTTTTGCGCCTGGTAACGCGTCATTTTCTGCTGCAACCATTAATACATGCATTAATTTATTATTTCCTTTAAACCTGTGTGAGCTTGCTCACAAATGAGCAAGCTATGTTGTCGTGCTTATCTAACTTGTTGTTACGCTAGCTTTTTATTTTCTCGCGCTTGGCGTTCTAACTTTTTTGCAAGCTCAGTGAGCATATCACGTGTAACAAGAACGATACCTTTTTTAGATACCCTAAAGCCGTTTTCTTCATCTGTTTTTTTGTCAAAACCTATTTCAAGACCTGCCGGTATTTCACAGCTTCTATCTATTATTGCGCGTTTAATTTTACAACCTCGGTTTATAACCGCACCGGGTAAAATAACCGACTGCTCAATGGTACAAAATGAGCGAACGTGAACGTTAGAAAACAACAGGGATTTTCTAACCGCAGAGCCCGAAATAATACACCCACCCGAGACTGTTGAGTCTAAAGCCATACCACGTCTATCTTCATCATCAAAAATAAACTTAGCAGGTGGTAGTTGCTCTTGATAAGTCCATATTGGCCACGTTGGATCGTATAAATCAAGTTGTGGTTCTGGCATTACCAGTTCCATATTAGCTTCCCAGAACGAATCAAGCGTACCTACATCTCGCCAATAAGGTTGCCCTTCTTGGTTTGGATCTCTAAATGGGAAGGCAAATACATTATGCTCTTCTATAATCGCTGGAATAATATCGTGACCAAAATCGCGTCCAGAGCCTTCATTCTCAGAATCTTTTTTAAGTTGCTCAAACAAAAATTCAGTATTAAAGATGTAGTTCCCCATTGATGCTAAACATGTACCTGGCTTGCCGGGTACGGAGCTCGGCATTGCTGGTTTTTCATCAAAACGACACACTCTATTTTCTTCATCAACGGTCATTACACCAAACGTGTCTGCGGCTTCCTCTACTGGAACTTCAATACAACACACAGTCATATCTGCGCCTTTTTGCACATGTTCAGCCAATAAAGCACCATAGTCCATACGGTACACATGATCTCCAGACAAAATCATCACATATTTAGGAAGCTCGTGACGAATAATATCTATGTTTTGAAAAACAGCATCTGCGGTTCCACAATACCAATCATCACCTTGGCGCTGAGATGCAGGTAGTATTTCAACCGACTCTCCTAGCTCTTTTTTAAAGTGCCCCCATGCGCGGTTTACATGGCGTATTAATGAATGTGATTTATATTGTGTGGCAATACCAACACGTCTCACACCCGAGTTAATGCAGTTTGATAGTGGAAAATCGATAATTCGATGTTTACCACCAAAGTAAACTGCTGGCTTTGCTCGCCAATCGGTTAACTCATGCAGGCGAGAACCGCGACCGCCTGCCAGTATTAACGCGTAAGTTTCTCTGGTTAGGCTACTTATGTAGCGATTTGCATAATTAGGCATAATACTCTCTCCATTTAGTCTAGGCTGTTAGTGGCATGGCTTTTAGTTGTCGTTAAGTCTGTTTCACTAATATTGAGGGGTTCTAAATGCCAAATATCTTCACTGTATTGGCTTATGGTTCTGTCACTTGAAAACATACCACTGGCTGCTGTATTTAAAATACTCATTTGTGTCCAGTAGGTCTGATCTGCGTAAGCTTTATCAACTTCTTTTTGAGCTGCTACATAACTTTCAAAATCGTGAGCAACAAGCCATGGATCGTGCGGGCTCTTAATTGCATTTGTTATGTCGTCAAATAAGCATGGTTCAAATAAATTAAAATGCCCGCTCTCGAGTAATTGCATCACATTCTTTAAATCGCTATTTTGCGATATTAAATGCTCTGGATTATAACGTGATTTAATATCGTCAATTTCGTGCGCTTGTGCGCCAAACAAAAAGAAGTTATCAGCACCAACAGCATCTCTAATTTCAATGTTTGCGCCATCCAGCGTGCCTATTGTCAATGCACCATTCATCATAAATTTCATGTTGCCAGTACCAGACGCTTCTTTGCCTGCGGTAGATACTTGCTCTGAGAGATCAGTTGCAGGACAAATAACTTCCATTGCGGTTACGTTGTAATTAGGCAAAAAGGCGACGCGTAAATATGGCGCAGCTTGAGGGTCTTTATTTATAACCTCTGCCACGTTATTAATAAGCTTAATAATTTTTTTAGCCATGTAATAACCCGGCGCTGCTTTACCACCTAATAGAACACAACGAGGAACAAGCCCTTGGGTATCCCCACGGCGAATACGGTCATATAAATGAATCACATGAAGTATGTTTAATAGCTGACGTTTGTATTCGTGGATACGTTTTACTTGTACGTCAAACATCATTGATACATCAAAATCGATATCGCAGCGCGCCTTAACTAAATCAACTAAACGTTGTTTGTTTTCACGTTTAGCATTTTGCCACTGCTCATGAAATGCCTTGTCGTCATAAAAACGACGTAGGTCACTAATTTTTGAAAAGTTTTTAACCCAATCATGGCCAATTTTTTCACCAATTAATTCACTTAATACTGGATTACAATGCGCAAGCCATCGACGAGGCGTTACACCATTTGTTTTGTTATTAAACTTATCTGGCCACAGTGCATAAAATTCTTTAAATAATCCCGCTTTTAACAGTTCAGTATGAAGTGCTGCTACGCCATTTACAGAGTAACTACCTACAATAGCTAAATAAGCCATACGAATTTGCGGCTCATCACCCTCTTCAATCAGTGACAATGCACGTTGCTTTTCAACATCTCCCGGCCATTGCTGTGAAACTTGTGCTAAAAAGCGTGCATTTATCTCGTAAACTATTTCTAAAATGCGTGGCAATAATTTTGAAAACAACGAAACAGACCATTTTTCAAGCGCTTCAGGAAGTAGCGTATGATTTGTATAAGCCATTGTTTTAGTTGTGATTTTCCAGGCGTCGTTCCAATTTAATTCGTAATCATCAATTAAAATACGCATTAGCTCTGCAACAGCAATACTTGGATGCGTGTCATTTAACTGAAAAACATGAAAATCAGCAAAGTCACTAAAGCTCTCGCCATGTTGGGAAACCCATTGGTCTACTACGTCTTGAATACTCGCCGATGATAAAAAGTATTGTTGGCGTAACCTAAGTTCCTTACCATTTTCGCTGCTGTCATTTGGATACAGCACCATGGTGATCTGTTCGGCTAGATTTTTTTGTGCGACGGCTTCTGAATAACTGCCCGCATTAAATTCGGTTAAATTAAATTCATCTGTTGCCTCTGATTTCCACAGACGTAGTGTATTTACGATATTGTTTTTATACCCAGGGACAGGTACATCGTACGGTACAGCTAATACATCTTGTGAGCCCATCCATTGACGGTGCTCTCTGCCAAATTTATCTGTGTAACTTTGCACATAGCCACCAAACTTCACACGTTTTGCATGCTCTGGTGCGCTTAGCTCCCATGGATGTCCTTCACGTAGCCAGTTATCTGGTTGCTCAATTTGGTTACCATCTTTAATCGATTGATTAAACATGCCGTATTCGTATCGTAGGCCATAGCCAATAACAGGCAACGCTAAACTAGCACAGCTATCTAAAAAGCAGGCTGCAAGGCGCCCTAGCCCACCATTTCCTAGGCCAGCGTCGTGCTCGGCGTCTTCAATTGTTTCTATTGTTGTGCAGTACTCTTGTAGTGCTGAGCTTACTTGTTCATCTAAATCTAGATTTAAAACAGCATTACCTAGCGCACGCCCCATCAAAAACTCAAGAGAAAGGTAAGCCGTTTTGCGGCGTTTCTCTTGCTTAATTTGTTGATTCGTTTCTCTGCAGCGGGCCACAAGTCTGTCGCGAATAGTAAGCGCTAATGCGTGATACAAATAATGCTGCGATTCACCCACCTTATCTCGGCCGAGGGTATAATAAAAATGCCGTGTTAAGTCATCTTTAAGCGTACTTTCATCAATAACGGGCCCTTCTTGCCAGCCCTTTACTACACACACTTGATCACTTTGTTTAACCATGACTAACATCCTCTAAATTGGCACTAAAAACCCAACTACTTTGTGCTGAAATTTCAACCATCGCATCTTCATTACTGCTCAAAGATGCATTATGTACACTTGATAGAATCATTTGCCACGGCGCATTAATTGGCGATGGGGGCATTTGACAAAAAATTGTTTTTTCACTGGCATTAAATACAATCAGCAATGCATGATTGTTTTGCTTATCAAGTAAGCTATACATTAAAAACTGTCTGGTATCTTCATGCCAGTGAGCATCAGTCATGGTTTTACCTTGTTCGGTAAACCACTTAACGGTAAAACGCTCGTCTATATCATCTAAAAATACACTGTGTTTAAACGCACTGTGCGCACGTCTAATTTTTAATGCATCATCAATAAATCGTGTTAACGAATGATTAAGTTGAGAATCTTTCCAGGCAAGCCAACTAGTGCGATTATTTTGGCAATAAGCATTGTTATTCCCCCCTTGCGAGTGCGCCATTTCGCTGCCAGCGGCAATCATTGGAACACCTTTTGAGAGAATTAAAGTAAGTAAAAAGTTCTTTTGTTGCTGTAAGCGCAGTGCGTTTATTTTAGAGTCGCTGGTAAAACCTTCTACCCCACAGTTAAACGAATGATTTGCACTGTGCCCATCTCGATTTTGCTCGCCATTAGCTTCGTTATGTTTATGCTCATAACTCACTAAATCGGCAAGGGTAAAACCATCATGACTCGTTATGAAATTAATACTATTGAGCGGCCCACGTTGGCTGTGCTCAAAAATATCAAACGATCCATGCAAACGTTTTGCAACGCTTGCAATAATGCCTGTTTCACTTTGCCAAAAACGTCTAATTACATCGCGATATTGATCGTTCCATTCTCGCCATGGCGGCGGAAATGCACCAAGCTGATAACCACCTGGGCCTATATCCCAAGGCTCACTTATTAACTTAACTTTGTTAAGCACAGGGTCTTGGGCAACTACTTGTAAAAAAGTATGTGCGGAGCTAAAGCCTGCTTTTGAGCGGCCTAAAATGGTCGCTAAATCAAACCTAAAACCATCAACTCCCATTACTTCAACCCAATAACGAAGGCTATCAAGTACAAGTTGCAGTGTTTTAGGGTGGTCAATATTTATGGTATTACCACAGCCGGTATCGTTTATATATACGTCAGGCTGACCATCTACTGTGCGGTAATAGGCTAAGTTATCAAAGCCTCTAAGCGATAGTATAGGGCCATCCGCCCCTGCTTCAGCTGTATGGTTGTAAACAACATCTAATATGACTTCTATGTCTGCAGCATGGAACTCTTGCACCATTTGCTTAAACTCGTTTATATCGTCGTTTACCAAATAGTCTTTATGGGGCGTAAAAAAGTTAAGCGTGTTGTAACCCCAGTAGTTTTGCAAACCTTTCCCTGTTAAAAATTGCTCACTAATAAAAGAATGAACAGGCAAAAGCTCAACGGCTGTAACACCAAAGCTTTGTAAGTGTTCAATAAAGCTTGGGTGGCTTAACCCTAAAAACTTCCCTTGTAGAGGTTTAGGTATTTTAGGATGACGACACGTTGTACCTTTCACATGGCACTCATAAATAACCGTGTTTGACCAACGGTGGTTAGGCTTTTTATGCGTATACAACGTAGGAGCCGCTACTTTTGATTTAGGTATATCAATCGCATTATTTACAGTGCTTTTAGTACCGATTGGCATTTGCCCGTAATGGCGTTCACTCCAAGTAAACTCACCAAACAAGTCTTTTGCATATGGGTCTATCAGCAGCTTATTTTCGTTAAACAGTTGACCATTTTTAGGGTTATATTCACCCTCAACTCTAAAACCATAAAGCGCACCGGCGTTTAATGGCGAAATATGAATACTCCAAATACCCCCTTCGTTGATATTCATCGCCATTTTTAGTATTTCTGAATGGCCACTTTTATCAAACAGGCATACATAAGCTTGGCTCGCCCCAGGCGCATAAAGCGCGAAGTTGACCCCATTATCAATAACACTAGAGCCAAGTGGTTCTACATTACCGGGTGCTACATCAAATCGGTTACTCATCATCAACCTTTTGTAAATAAATAGTAGTTAAGCCACCAATGGCAATTGAAATACTGTGTTTAAAACCATGATTTGATTCGTTTATTGCCTGAACTATCAGCGAAGAATCTTTAGTTACCTCAACGCCAGAGCCAAAAAACTGAGTATCGTCTGTATTTACAATGACCTTGTAACGCCCTTTACTCGGTACGCCAATAACGTAGTTTTCATAGGACGCGGGGGTAAAATTAGCAATAACAACCACAAAGTTTTTTGCGTTTTTAGCATAGCGAACAAAGCTTAAAATGCTCTGCTGATTATTATTGTTATCTATCCAGGTAAAACCAGCCGCGCTCGAATCAAGCTCATACAACGCGGGTTGGGTTTTATAAACGGTATTGAGCGCTTTTACGGTGTGCTTTATACCGCTGTGGCTTTGGTGCTCAAGTAAATGCCAATCGATAGAATGATCGTGCCCCCACTCTTTTCGCTGTGCGATTTCACCGCCCATAAATAAGAGTTTTTTACCCGGGTGTGCCCACATAAATGCGTAATAAGCGCGTAAATTTGCAAATTTTTGCCAATCATCGCCTGGCATTTTTTCAATTAACGAGCCTTTACCATGTACTACCTCATCGTGGCTTAATGGCAATATATAGTTTTCGCTAAACGCGTATACCATCGAAAAAGTCATTTCATGATGATGATGCTGACGATATAAAGGGTCGTGCTGCATGTAATGCAAACTATCATTCATCCAACCCATGTTCCACTTATAACCAAAGCCTAAACCGTTGTGCTCAACACTTTGGGTGACACCCGGCCATGCTGTCGACTCCTCAGCCACCATCATAATGCCTGGGTTGTTTTTATAGCTGCGCATATTGACTTGCTTTAGGCACTCAATTGCACCTAAGTTTTCACGCCCGCCGTAACAATTAGCAACCCACTCGCCTTCTTTTCGGCTGTAATCTAAATACAACATAGAAGCTACGGCATCTACACGCAGGCCATCTAAACCAAATTGATGTAGCCAATACATAGCATTTGATATTAAAAAGCTTTTAACTTCAGGACGGTCGTAGTTATAAATGTAGGTATTCCAATCAGGATGAAACCCTTGGCGCTTATCAGCATGCTCATATAAATGGGTGCCATCAAATCGATGTAAGCCATGCGGATCGCTTGGAAAATGCCCTGGTACCCAATCAAGCAAAATACCTAAATTAGCTTTGTGGCACTGCTCTACAAAGTATTTAAAGCTGTTGTAGTCGCCAAAGCGGCTGGTAGGTGCAAATAATCCAACAGGCTGATACCCCCACGAACCATCAAACGGGTATTCACTTATTGGCATAAGTTGCAGGTGAGTAAAATTCATTTCAAGGGCATAGCTAACGAGTTTGTCGGCAAGCTCTGTGTAACTTAAATAGCGGTTGTTTTCAGCCCGTTGCCATGAGCCTAAATGCACTTCATAAATACTAATTGGTGCATCTATATGGTTACGCTTTTGTCTGTTTTGAAGAGCCTGCTCGCCAAGCTTTATAGGTACTGGTTTATACTGCAGTACACTTGCAGTGCCAGGTGCTTGTTGCATTTTAAATGCATAAGGGTCGGCTTTTTCGAGCACCTCTCCACTTTGCGCGGTAATTGCAAATTTGTAGCACATGTCAGCTTTAAGGCCTGGTACAAATAACTCCCATACACCACTTGCAGGATGAAAGCGCATAAAGTGGCGATTCGCTTGCCAAAAGTTAAACTCACCAATAATAGAGACACTTGCCGCATTAGGCGCCCATACACAAAAACGTACACCGTCTACGTTTTGTTGAGTACTAAAATGTGCACCAAAATGCGAGTAAGCATGTTCAAGGCTGCCTTCGTTAAATAAATACATTGCCTCTGCATCAAGTGTGCTTTGGAAACTGTATTCATCATAAAAGGTAACGCTGCTATCTGTGTACTGAGCAATGCATTCATATGGCGCAGTGGGCAAAGCATCAACTTTGGCTATAAATAAATCACTTTGCTGGTAGCGTTTCGCCTTAATACTTTTATTATTTAATGTAACACTTACGCTTATTGCACAAGGTAGATAAAAACGAACTTCAACCTCAGCATCCGTTTTATGTGCCCCTAAGAAGCTAAATGGGTCTTTAAATCGCCCTGTATTTAATGCGTGTACTTGTGCATCGTAATTATTTTCATTAGTTGTACTGCTCATTTAACCTTTCCTTATTGAATCGATAGCAGCTAAAAGTGAGGCATTTTTGGTAAAAATTTCTTCACTGGTATGCGTTAATACACGTCGCCAATTAGGATATTCTTTATCTGTCCCGGGGATATTAACCGGATACTTTTGCTCATCTAAGTCATCTATTTGTATTGCAAATAAACGCGATTGAGAGCCTGCTAAACACAATGCAAGTGCGCTATAAACAGTCACTGCTTCACTATGTAATAAAAGCTCAGTTGTATTGCCATGGTGATTAATAAAACGTAGTAACCTTTGTTGCTCTTCTATTCGCTGTTGCTTTAGTTGCTCGTATTCATTGCAAGTTATAAGCTTATATTGTTGCTTAATATCTAAATCATCATGTTGCCACCAGCCTGTAAATGGAGGGACATCGTGATTGGCTATCATTAACAAACAATGTGTTGCTAGCTCATCTACCGATAAAAACTCTCCACTGTGTTGTTTTTCAAAATAGAATAAGCTGTTGGAAAAAATACCGCTAGATGCCAAAGCTTCCCTAACCTCTGGCGGTACGATGCCTAAATCTTCACCAATAACAATACTCTGATTAATATGCGATTCAATTTTTAAAATGGCAAGTAAATGCTCAAACGGATAGTAAACATAACAGCCGTCTTGTTCGCCATTGCTTTCAAAGCACCACCATAGGCGCCTAATAGCCATTACGTGGTCAATTCGAAGCCCACCTACGTTTTGCATGTTTGCGCGAATGAGCGAGCGGTAAAATTGGTAGTGATTATTACTAAGGCTTTGGGGATTGAGGGCTGGGAGGCCCCAATTTTGACCTGCTTCAGCCCATGGATCGGGTGGAGCGCCTACACTTGCACCTTGGCTAAACAGCGATTGCTGGTTTTTAAATTCAGCCCCATCGCCAGCACAACCAACAGCTAAGTCGTTTATTAAGCCAATAGCCATGCCTCTCTCTGCGCAACTTTTTTGACACAGTGCAAGTTGCATATGCGCTTGCCATTGCAGGTAATAAGCAAATGTTAGGTTATCTGATTCGAGGGTATTTAACGTAGTAGAGTGAGCATTACAAAAATCAGTAAACGCTTGGCGACGCTCATCACTTGCCGTTAATTCAAACTGATTATAAAGCGCTTCAAATAACGTATACTTTATACGGCTTACATTTTCATAATCTATAAACTGATCATTACTTTTAATAAGTGCAGCGACATCATCTTGCTGCATAATGGCGTCAAGGTTTTCGTTATTTATTGCGTCTTCGCTTAGTACGATAGAAATATAAAGAGGATTTAATAAAGCGCGACTATTAGGGCTATAAGGACTGGCTCGCTCTGGCATATCAGCAAATAACAAATGCAGTGGATTAAGTAATATATAATCCATGTTTTGGGAGCTGCATAGTTTTGTAAGCGCTAATAAATCGTCAAAGTCGCCAATACCAAAATTCGCTCTATTTTTTAATGTGTAAAGCTGAATAGATAATCCAGTGCGCTTTGTGTCTCCCACTTGATAGACTTGCTCAGGCACGCACCAAATTTGTGTAATAGCGTGTTGCTCACCTACCTGAACATTAGCGTCATGATAGCCAATTGGCATATTACCAATGGGTAGTGCCAGCTCAATATAGCGAACGCCATGCAAGTAATATTCACCAGTGACAGCCAAGTTATAAAGGTTATCAAATGCTAAATGCATTCCAAGTGAAGGGACATCGATATTAGCGGCTAAATATTGCTGACGTTCATCTATACGAAGCTTTAACAAACATGTACTTTGCTCAACTAAACTCACACTAGGTACTAAAGCAAGCCAAAGCGATGCATCTAAATCATAAGTTAGTTGAGCTATTCCTGCTTCATTATTTGTATCAACACCACAACATTGCAAAGCACGTTTACGCGTTTCTTCGCTAAAAAATACCTGTTCACCTGTATACTTAGTGAATTCAAAGCCAATACCATGCAGGTAAAACAACTGCGAAAGAGCATCCATTGAATCGCCTTAATTAGTGCGTTGAGTATTTACTATGCTGTTTTCTGTGCCAAATGTATTGCCGATATAACCGTCAGCTTGATGGTCGTTATCCCAAATGTCTCCATTAATCAGATAACGAAAGTGAAATTGTTTATCGATAGGTAAGCGTTGCTTAAATTTAAACACACCTTGTTTTTTATAAAGCTTCATTGGCACTGGTTTCCAATCATTAAATTCACCTAATAAGCAAACTTCTTCTGCCTCTGGATGAGAAAATTCAAAAGTAACTTCAGCTTCATCTTTTGTTTTAAAAAAACGTTTATTCAACATAGCAGGCTCCAACTAAACCAAAAAGGGTACTTAATCTTTGCCACAGGCCATACAACTAAACAAAAAGGCGATGTGGTAACCATCTAAAAATCATTAAACGTGTTATTAGTTAAACAAAACTTTATTTACGCTTTATTACAGTGCAAATAATATTTCAATTGCACCAAAAAGGTGCATTAACCTTATATACAATACGCTTTAAATGATACTTAACATACAGAGCAATATTCAAACCAACAAACTATTAAAAACCTCATTAGTTCAATATATAAATATTTATAGCTGCAAATATCCGAAGAAAATTTAAAATCCTAAATTACTTTTTTTATATTACTTCATCATGGATAATACACATCATTCTAATACTCTGAAATATCATTAATTTCATGTTGAAAAAAACCATTTTAATAACTACCACCATCATTTTTTTAGTTGTAGCTGCATTTATTGGTACCTCAATTTATACCCTATACAGTAAAAAAGAAATTTCAGTTGACCCTAAATTAAAAGAAATATCAGGAATAGAATTTGATAAACAGCAACGTTTATGGGCTATTAACGACGGAGGCAATGAACCAAAGCTATACAGACTCAATAAAGACGGTTCTATTGCTAAAGAAATTTTAGTTGAAAACGCTAAAAACATTGATTGGGAAGACATGACCCAAAACAAATTTGGGCACTTCTTTTTAGGCGATTTTGGTAACAACAAAAACGATCGTAGATGGCTCACTATTTATAAAATAGAAAACCCGATAGATATAAAAACAGATACGACTCAAGCAGAAATAATTAAGTTTACCTACCCCGAAATGGATGGCAGTCCTATAAAGCCCAATAACCGTAATTTTGATTTAGAGGCATTTGTAGCTCTAGGACGTCACTTATATTTATTTACTAAAAACCGCACAGAGCCATTTGATGGTATTACTAAGGTTTATAAAGTGGGCGATCATGCCGCTAATTTTAAAGCAGAGTTAATAGACTCATTTAAAACATGTACCACTTTAGAAAAGCTATGCTGGATAACATCGGCTGCTTTAAGCCCTGATCGTAAAAAGCTGATATTACTTGATTCAACCAGTATTTGGTTATTCGAAAATTTTGAGGGTGATAAGTTTTTTTCTGGCGATGTATCAAAAATTGACTTAGGAATAGTAACTCAAAAAGAAGCTGTCACTTTTTTTGATGACAATACTATTGTATTTACAGATGAAGAGTTTAAAGGTATTGGCGGTAATGCTTATTTTATAAAGCTTGATGAAGCCAAAAAAGAAATTATAAGAAAAAAGCCGACCTCAGAAAAAATACATCCATAATATAATGTTAGCTAAGCAAAAGTTCCAAAGCTTAGCTAACTTATGTAAAAGGTATCGAGTTAGTTACTCTTTTCGTTTGACGAATGGAGTGCTTTTTCTACATCAACACCTAAAATCAACACTCCAATATGGCTATTATTATCTAAAACAGGATAACTTAGCTGTACTTGAAAATGATGTGTTGATGCATCATATGTAACGCTATCAAAGTTATAGTCCTTTGACTGTTTAAATATTTTAGTAAACTTATTCTCATCTCCTTGCCAGTAATCACTGGTTAACTTACTTATTGCTATATTTTTTCCTTGGCTATCAGTCAATATAAGCTCAGTAACAACACCTTTAAACTGCGATTGCCATTTTTTAAATACCTTAGATAACGGTAAATCAAGCATAGTTAACGCATCAGCATGCCCAACGTGTTTACTTTCTTTTATCCATAGCTGGTCTCGTTTCATAATTTCAGGCTCACTCAAAGGAGACTCATTACTTATTTGAACTTCTTCGACTAAACTAGGTAAGTTTAATAAGGTTTTAGCGCTACTGTAGAGCCTATCAAGTATTTGCGTTTCTTCACTTTTTGATAGTGAAAATGGAGCTTGCGCACAAGTATTTATATTTTCATCGAACTGCTGCATAAATTCAGGAAGGCGTTTGATAAGTGAATGCGAAGCAAATAATCCCAAAGGTACATATCTAAAAAATTCTTTTTGGTACTCGTCTTTATTGATCCCTAGCTTAGAGGCTGCTAATTCAAAATCGTCTAAATCAAGTAGGATTCTATCAATCCGTTTATGGTGCATTACATTTACTATTTCTTCTAATGAATTTACTTCTACCTCAGCAATAATATTCTGAGTTTTAAACCAATTTGCTTGATAACTTCCTCTTACTGCACCATAACGCATTTTATTTTTTGGTTTATTAATGCTCTCTGGGTGAGTGAACCAGTACCAGCTTTCTAAAAAAATGGGGGATGATATACGTCCATAAGCTTTCATTTCAGGCATTAAATGGGTTGTGAAATATCCATCTAAGCGCTCTAACTTTACTTCTCGACGTGCACGTAACCATGGCAAGGTTTGTAGCTGAAAAGGCGCTCCCATTTCAAATAAAATACACTCGACTTGGTTGACTGCATTATTAGGAGCTGTGGTGGGTAAGTTTGTCCCAAACTGGAGAGGCCCAGTTAAACCTAACAAAAGAGTGAAAAGATATGCGGGCATAATCCATTGCTAACTAATGTACAAATTAAAACAAGTATAGTCATGCATATAAAAAAGTATTAATTTTCTTTACAAAATTTTGTACCTTATCAATAGCTTCAATATTTAAATCTATGATTTATTGCTATTAACTTATAAAAAGCAGGCTTAAATATTTAAATTAATGCATTTATATCTAGGGTCTGTTTATCTTTGTGGATAAAAATTTGTTCAAACTAGGTGCTATTTAATTGCGGCGCAAGATTTATAAGCTAGTGTGCTCGATAACTGCTCTGAATCGCCCCGTGTTTGCCAGAGACTCAATAACTTGAGAAACTGGAACTATGAAAAAATCAAATCGCTATACATCAGAATTTCGTGAACGTGCAATTAGGCTTGTTACCACACAACAGCATGA
>NZ_JACJEN010000031.1:0-27296 GCF_014164075.1 Pseudoalteromonas sp. SG45-3
GATTATATCAACGGATATTACAACAACGTTAGGCCGCATCATTATAATGCCGGTTTAGCGCCAAATGAATCTGAGGTTAGATATCAAGATTCTAAAACTGTGGCCAAATTTTATTGACCACTACACATAGGTATAATTACGAAACATGGATTGGTGAAAGTTTAGGTGGAAGCATGACAAAAGACAAAGGACTGTTTGTTAATAAACTACGCAATGTGAAAACAATAATGAAAACAGGTACGTTACCTAGCAAAATTTTCGAAGAGAAAGATGAACTATGGAAAGGTATATGAATACGTACTTACTGAGAAAACCCACAGAAATATGTGATGTAATCGACCTCGATATTGTCGAGATGACAAATCAAATTATTGATAAGACTGGCCAGTCGTTTGATGAAATACTTGAAGTAGTCATGGATGATATTCCAAAAGGAAAAAAAACCTTACTTGAATTATCTGCGGATGGGTTTGAATGCAAGCATGAACCACGAGCAAAAAAACAAAATTATGATGTAAATCTATATGGCTCCTTTTTAGTGCTTAATCGACGGGCGTATAACTGCCTTAATGAAGCTATCATAAATTGTGGCGAGTTCGTTCCATTAAAAACTGACAGTGAAGAGATGTTTTTATTTAACACACTCAATTTTGCCTCTGAAGATTTAACATTGACAGAAAAAGCATATCTTGATGGTTATGAGGATGGCCTCAGAACATTAGTATTTGATACTATTGATATACAAGATAAATTGCTTTTTAAGTCGAAATTGCAAGGTGGCCTTTCTGTTTATTGTACTGATGACTTTAAAAAGTTAATTATAGATAACAACCTAAGTGGCATTAACTTTAATAAAGATTTATTGAGCTGCTTTTAAGAAAATACTCTTTAATTTAACGTGTCATCTTTCTTGAAGTCAGGTTGCTTATACAATAAGCTCAGAGTTTAGTGCTTGGATAGAGTCTAAGCTTAATGGCTTTACCGATAGGGATTTATTACCGGAATACCGAATAATGACTGTAGCATGCCTAGGTTATTTTTCTGGTGCCTTTGGTTCTGCTATGAAGAATGCTGAAATACCAAGCCGCTGCATTCCTAAAGACTTCCGAGAGGGCCTGTATACCGTTTATCTTGCTCAACCAGTATCTTCTCTCGAATCGCTTATTAAAAGTTCTGACGGAGGCACAGTTCAAGAGCCCTGGCCGGCTGATTTTACCGCTCATGTTGGACGAAACATATAGGGGTTTTGCGCCCATCCCCTCGATATGAACCTCAGTTGATGTAAGTTATTGAAAAACTTTGCGCTCCCTAACTTTAAGTAAAGATCAAAAAATCTAAAACGTTTTGATAGGTATTTACAGCCAAAATCATTATGTAAACCTTTTGAGAATTGTTTACCTCTTAAATTACTGTTTAAAAAACAGGCTTAAGGTTAATTTCGAGGGGATGGGCAACTAACCCCTAATAGCAGGATAAAATATACTCTAGTTTCTAATCGTCTTAGCTCATTAACGAGTTTTTGGGTTTCACTATCCAATGAAAAATAGTCTTCTCTGTCTGTATGATTAAAGTTAGGAAGAGCGTAAAGTTCGTTTATTTCAGACGATGTAAGTATTTGAATACGTTTAGTGGTTGGGTTAGTGATGATAATTGACCTTTATAGTTATTTTACACCATCATAACTTATGAATGGCCAATAAATAACCTTAAGGTTCATTTCGAGGGGATGGGCACAAAACCCCAAAAACTTTCATTTGTCGATAAATCACATCAAGTGTCATTGCTGAATTTTCAGTTGAGAAAGTAACAGTATCGTAAAGTCTATCATTACCGTCCTGTTGATAACGAACAGCTTGAAAACCCACCGCATTATTAGGAATAGGTGACAGATATTTTTTGCCCATTTATTCCCAACCGACAATATATTGAGGTTCTTTCATATCCGCAATATAATCACCAAGCGTACTCAAGAACGTTCCATCTTCATTTGTTAATTTCATATCTAGTTGAGCTGATAAATCCTCAACATCACCTAAATCATGAGCTTCAAGGTTTGTGTATCCTTGTAGCAACATCAATGCACTTTTTTCGTTTTCAGCTAACACTATGTCGTTTTCACCAACTTGGTAAGGCTTTAGCTTTTTTTCAAAAAACTCAATACCAAAAGCGTTAATAAACCGTTCACGGTCGCTATTATCAATATCATCTAAATTCAAATCCATAACAGCGGCAACAAGCTGTATACTTTCTTTACTAGCACCTTGCTCTGTCATATATGAAAGAGCTGTAGCAGCGCCATTGCTGTAATCAGTTTGCATATTTAAACTCCTATTATTTATCTATATCGTATAAAACGTACAATACGATTCATACGATACAAATGTTCCAATCTCGCTATTTTTCTCTGTTTTTTAGCCTTTAACCAAAGACTGGCTCTGATAATTTGAGCAAAACTGCTTCCTCAGTTTGCTTGATATCTTCGATGAATTGAAAATCCCAGTCATCACCTGACGCTATATCTGCATCAAAAGGAACGGTCGCGTCTATTTCCTGCAACCTATTCAAAAGCTGTTGAATAGTTGAGTATCTCCCAGCGTTTGAAGCGCCTTGCAAAAAAGTTCGTGGTGGTTCATGGTAAACTTTACCCACATATGAGATCGAGTAGTCTTCGTTAGCAACATTTACGATTTGTACTTTTTGCTCTTGAGGAGAGTTTTTTAGTTTTTTTATCAGTTCGCTTGATTTCAAAGTATTAGCCCTTTGTAGAGGTGAATTCCTATATTTGAAGAGTTTTTCCAATACTTAATTCGCTATGATTTGCTTAATTAAATTTTCTAATTTAGCACCAATCGTGCGGGGTGGAATGGCAAAAATCTCATTTCTTGTAACTATAGTGTTTTTCCAAAATGCGTCTGAAGTAGATTTATAGCTGATTTTATCTTTTTTAAATAACATTAAAGCCAAAGTGTTAGCTTCTTTATTAGTAAAGTGCTGACCCTTAATCTCTCCCTGAAGCCATTTATATCGGCGGCGGTATTCATCAAAATATCCATGAAGCAATGATTCATACTGAGCACTATCTAAAGCAAGCAAAAATTGAAAGTCGTATGGCTTGTATAATCTACAATGCTGATGCTGATAAACACGCTTTCTAAGGTCTGTTTTTGCATGACCTATCTTCATAATTCTTTTGTTTTGAGATAAAAGAACATAAGTCCACCCTCGCTTGTAAACCTTTGCTTCTTCTAAATTTTGAATGATCTTCAAATTCCGTATTCCAATTAAACTATTTGTTCTTTTTATTCCATACGTTCAGAGCGTTTTTGAGGTACTGAATTGGCTCAGGCATAGGATGTGTTTTCCCTGGCTTGGTTTTGCGTTCATGTTTCGCATGTTCACGCTCAATCTTGCTCCAATCCTTCGGGTAAAGCTCTTGAAACTTATTAATGAAGTCATCAAATAAATATCCTTCGTTTAACTCACCAACCACATTTTCGATTTTTTCATCTTTCTTCGTTATTACAGCCATTATTTTTCCCTTTAAGCCAGTTGAACATTTTACTTTTGTGAGTAGCACTTAATTAAACGCCACTGGCAAAAGCTGATTTCCAATTAGTAGATTTGCTGCAACTCGATAACAGTTTCTTTGGCGGCCATCATTACCGAATACGCTGTTTGCTGATATTCATTATCCAGTTCGCCACCCAAACCTTCGCACCATGTTTGATACTCTTCTTCAGCTACATCTTCATTAAAGCCGTTGGCTAAAAACTCAGACTTCCAGTGTTCGTACAACCATTCAAGCGCCATAGCTATTTTTCCAATATACTGCTGGGGTTTTTCTTATTCGCCATCCGGATCTACTTCCAGCTCGATGGCTTCAAATGCTTCTTCGCGAAAATCGGTATCATTTAAGCCCCATTTATAAGCCAACTCTTTTACCATCTCTGGCAGGTCATCAAATATATTTTCGGCCTGCTCTTTTGACGGAGCGATGTGGACTACATTAACGATCACATCATGTAACCCTGACCAGCTTTGTTCATCTTTAAACAGATCTTCTTTAGTAAAACGTGACGTTCAATTCAGCCTTTGTTTATTTGGGTTATATAGATTTTAAAAATTATTCCAAGATTTCTTAACTTATGGATATGATAGCACGTCTCTAACGTGCCTTAAGTTGTTTTTTAGCCAAGTTTTATTCAGCATTCCCCAATCTGCAACCGAGTACGAACCGCCTTTGTTTTCAAGCGCTATAGAAAGCTCTGGAATTGCCGCTAATGTGTCTTGAGCCGTTCGCCTTGGCATTCCAGTAGCTTCTATAATTGCTGGCACAGTGTTAACACCTGTGCTAATCAACCAAGTCACGTAAGCTCGCCTATATAAGCTAGTTTTTGTTTTACTATGCGTCATTTAATAACTCTGTAAAATTATTTTTAATGCTAATCATTTTGAGTCTCCGGTGATAACAATATATTCTCAAATTTTTTTAAGTTAGCAATATCACATTCCGCTAGAAATCTATCCTCAAACCCTAGCGCGGTTATTAACTGATACTTACTAGAGGACAAATACCTAATTACTTCTAAATGCTCCTTATATTTTTTGATAATGTTATTTATTGCCTGCTCCCTATTTCTAGTAGAACGTCCTTTCCAAGCTGGCTCGTGGTGGAACAATCTATTTCTAAATTTATTTAAAGTACCAAAATTTTGAAAAATGGTATTCAAGGAAACCTTACTTGCTTTGGCGTTGGGAAAGCATTGATTAAATTTGAACTGCCATAAATTATGATCTTTATCTCTTGAATTATTATAGTCTCTCGATAACATATGAACCCAGAACCCAAATGGTAGCCGCGACACTAAATCATTTGTCGTGTATTTAGCTCCCACCTCATCCAAGCACTGCTGCTCTGCTTGGGTCACTTGATTTTTTGATTGGTCACTAATTGCCTTTGTTTTGAACCATTCTGGATCTTCAAACTGCTCTGACGCAGACTGATGTATTGAATTTCTTAATGTAACTTCAAGTAGTTGAACTACTGTGAAAAAATGACTCATAATACTCTGCATTGACATATAAACAGCTATTAATTCATGGTCAGATTTACAGGAGAATACTTGACGATATGTTTCAAGCTTTTCCGTAGATAGACCCTTTTTTATTTCTGCAAGATCCAAATTATTTGCCCTTATTAAATTTATTAGGTATTATTACAACAACTGAGGCATTGCCTCTTGTTGTGATAGCCCTGTCCTCTTACGCTCTATGAGTATTGACAACAGGTAGCGAGTTTAAGAGCCATCCCAATTGGGGTGGCTCACTTGTTTCTGACGAACAATAAATTCTGAAACACACCTTATTGCCCTGTTACTTTTATTCTTGAATAGACATTATTAATAGCCTCTGATATTTGCAACACATTCCAATATTTTGTTTATCCAACTAGTTACCGCTTTACTCATAGAGTGATGGTAAATGCACTATGTCAAAATTTTTATGCTCACCACACTTAGGGCAAGACTCAGGTATATTTGCTTCTTCGGTATAACTCTTATCAAAACCGCATACCATACAAGATGCAGCCCAAACAGGCTCTTTGTCATCCATTATTTATCCTTAAAATTCTTCAACTAGTGTGCTTTAACAGCTTCAACAGCTTCAACAGCCATTGTTAACTGGTCATCTGCAAAGGACGGTTTAAAGCGAAAACCAATTCGAAACAAACAAGTCATTAATTTATCAATGCTGAATTTATCAATTCGGCCATTTACCAAATCGCTTACGCGAGGTTGAGTTAGCCCTAATTTAACCCCTGCATCGGCCTGTGACCAGTTTTTAGCATTGATAATGTCACGAATAACAATCATCAGATCTGAGCGCGTCTGTAGTTCAGAGGCTTCTGCTTTATCTTCTGTGATTGCATCAAAGATATTTGAGTATTCAAGAGTCATCTTAATAACCTTATTGTTTAACTTATAATCACTATATATCAGCATTGATATATATACAAGTGGTGATATGTGTCACTTAATTTCTTTTTCCATTAATTTGTATCGTTTCTTCGCAGTGTCCATTGCCTGCCTATCTACTCCGTTAGTGGTTTTGGTAAATGAGTGCAAAATAAAAACAGTGTCAGCAAATTTAGCAACATAAATCGTTCTGTATGCTGGTCTGCCGTTTTCTATTAGTTCAACCGCGCCAATACCTACACTTTCCTTTAAGTGCTTAAACTTGCTAAATGGCTCTTTGTTTTGACAGATTGCGTTTAAATCATTTGCAAAGCGCTTTTGAATTTTATCAGGCAACGCTAGAAACTCTTTTTTTGATTGATTGTTTATAAACTTAAACTTTTTCAACTGGCTAATGTCCTTCTAATATCATTTATTCTTTTATTCCTAGTGGCGGCACTGACTTATACAAGTTATTCAGTGCATCAGTTAATCGCTGTGGATCAGGGATGATGTATGTATCAGTCATATCATCACTAACATGGCCTATAGCCATTTGTATAACGTCATAATCGACACCAGCATCAGATAGTAGGCTGGCGGTACTTTTACGCCCTGAGTGGCTTGAGCCTTGTTTAAAGCCGCAACTCTTAAACAGGTTTCTAACGTAGTTCTCCATGCTTGAGCAAACTAGCGTTTCTTTTTGCCCGTCTTGAGTTTGATACTTTTTGACGTTAAAAGACAAAGTTACCCAGCGCTTTCCGCTTCTAGCTAAAAATAAAGGGCTATCTCCATTTAAGCCACCATAACTACCATCTACAGATAGCATAGCTTTATCTCTAATGCGTCTATCCCGCCAAGCTAAAACGGCTTGCCTTTGTTGCTTTAAAACCAGAGCGCAATCACGGCTTTGATTCGTTTTGGTGTAATCAGCTCTCATTCTAAAAATAGATTTTAGCTCGCCTGATTTAGTAAAAACATCTTTAACTAGCAACTGGCAAGTTTCACCAATGCGCGTTAGTGAGCCGAACAAGAACCAAATTAACGCTACGTTTCTCTCTGCGGTTTCACCACGATTAGCATTAGCAAGTATGTGTTTTAGCTGCGCTTTACTTTCGATTTTCCCTGCGCCTTTTCTGCCTGCTTCAAGTCGCTTTACTGCTTCTGATATTGGCCTACGTCTAACAGGCTTATGACCTTTCTCAAATGGCATATAATTTCCAAACAACACCCAATTCCAATATGGTATATTAAATAATCACCAAAAACTATAAGCATTGTTTTTATTGGTCATATTGGAATAGTCGGAATTGAAGAAAAAAAGTAAGCCGGTTGCTTATGTTAAAATTAGTACACACAGAAAAAAAGCACCCGAAGGTGCCTTTATTTATTTTGTGTACGCCCGACTGTCGATGGACATTAATTATAAATAGTTCGTTACATGTAACTGTAGCTAACCTTATGTTTTATATAACTTTGTTTAAGGTTACACTTTTGGATGTTTTTAACTATCTCAAAAGTAACCTTAATTTGAAATTATTACCATTAAATTCAGGCAATTAGCTGTATATTAGTTGCGTTACATTGTTATTGTCCGCACGAGCATTGCTCAGAGCCATGTTTTTTCGTATTAACGTAGCATTTTGTGATTGAACTTTAGCGAGCATAGCTTTCAATTCTGCCACCTCAGACCGCAACTCTCGATTGCGGTCTTTGTATTTATTAAGTTCAGTTTGTTTGGCATCACGTTGCTGTCGAATGTCTTTGTTTACACCGCCTTTAATACGCTCTAATAGTTCAGGGCAATCACGGTGAATCAATGCTCGACTTACACCTGCTTCTTCGGCAACGGCAGCGACACTCATTTTACGTTTATGAGAAACAGTATTTGGACGACCTTTTTCGATTCGAACAATGGCAAGTCGAACCGCTTTATGTGTCGCTTTTTCTTTCTGGTTAGACATTTATCACCTCGATATCCTTTCTCTCGTTAATCTCTTGCTTCATAGCTTCAACATCAATACCCAATGCCACTAGAACCTTTTCACAGCGTTCCATGCCTTTTTTTACCGCCGCTCTACCAGCTTCACCAATATCATCCAATTGCATCAGTTTCATTTGCTGCACTAGCATTCCCTCCCAATAAGGCAGGTGTCGCTTATCTACAATGCCGCTTTCACAGCTATCAGGCTTACCACACTTACACTCATCATCATTGGTGCACCACCCAATACCTGTTGAGCGAATTGGTATGGAGCTAGAGTATGCCTTTGCCATAGCACTAAGAGAGCCAAAAGATTTAATTAACTCTTTATCCTCACGGACCTTCATGATGTTTTGAGCTATGTCGCCACCAGTGATAGGCGTGTCTAGTTCAAACCAATCTTGCTTAATTTCTTCTTCAACCAGATATTTCTCTCGAAGCATTTCTTCAAACAATTCAGCATCCAAAGCATCATTAAAGGCATACAAAGTGGTCATGGTAATTGACCAATGTTTAAAGTGATCTTTTAATGCTCTCAAGTCACCTAATTCAGAGTGAACCGCATAATTAGCAAAGGTACGTCTGAATTGGTGCGCTGATAGGTTCCAATTACTCCCTATCTGTTCACATAAGTTTGGCAACCTAGCGTTAGTCATTGCCACCCCTGACAATAGGTAAATTGCGTTTCCTTTTCCCAGGTTTTTCGATAGGCAGATGTGGTTTGATATTTCCTCAAGTCGATGTGCTTCCACATGATCGTTGCTTGCTTTCGCTTTTAGTAAATCACACTCAAGTTGATCTTGAAGTGGAGCGCTCAAACGGCCAAGAATATCAATCGCTTCCGTGGCTATCCTTGGCGCAATCCACTCAGCTAACCCTGTATGTGTTTTCTCAGAGACAGTTTCGATGTGGTAGTAAGTGGTGTCACCTTTCGTTTCAGAGCGATACGCATCACGCTTAATGCCTAATATTTCATGGATACGCATACCCGTTGTGAGTAACAGCCAGAAGATACAGCTATCTCGCAGTAGCAATGTTTCTCTCTTTTTTGACGATTTCAGAATTTCATCAGCTTTATCTAGGTATGATTTAGTAAACTGGCACAGCGGAATTAGCACTTTATTTGGAATAATGGGGGTCTTACCTTTGGTAATGGCTTCCCGATACGCTTCACCAACATACCCTGCTTGCTCATTAGCGGTTGATTGAGGCCAAGGATGCTCTTTGACAAAATCAAACTCTTTGCAGTGGTAATAAAGGTCTTCTAGAATGCGGAATCTATCCACCTTGGTGACTGCTGTCAGTGGTTTAGTCTCGCCTTTTCGTTTTGAGTGCAGGGTATTTACATGCCTAACGTAGGCATTTGAGGTAAAAGCTGTCAGCCCATGTGTAACTGTAGTATCTGAACTTAAAACCCACTGAAAATAACTTTTCAACTTGTCCAATGTTTTCACAAGAGTATTAAGAGCTAACCCCTTTTTGAATTTGCTCCAGATTACCCACTTTGCCATGCGCTTCATTTGAGTATCATCAATCGTAGAAAAAGTAAGGTTTAATGCACTTGCTATAGTTGCTTTCGTACCTTTACTAGCAGGAAACACCCATACATCTTCCTCAAATCGAGATAGCGTTTGGTATTCACCATTGGCGAGTTTAATGTAGGTCACGATACCCGTTAGAGAGCCATCAATGACTTGCTCAAGCGCACTGGTGCTTGGCTTTGGACATTGCTGAATTGCAAACTCAGCTTGTGTGAGTATTAACTCAATTGAACTCATTGCGTCACCTTCAACATATCAAGGTTTTGCCAGTACGGATGTGGATTAGATCTTGCCCGTTCTTTTTCAGTCTCTACACGCTGTAGCTGGCCAAGCTTAGCAAATTCAGGGACAACTTCTTCATCTACGATTCTTAGAACATTTTTTAAATGACGCTTCCAGTCTTTACGACCAAACTCGTCACGGCTTCGAATAATCGCCCAATAAAAACTAAAGAGTTTATACAAATCATCACCTGTAATAACGAAGCTTTTACAGCGGAAGCAGCCTAAAAAGTCATTACAGAACGAGCCATTTTTCGGTGCTTTATCGCCATTCTTAGGGTCTTTACAATGCCCTACAGGGACGCTTGGCTCTGCGCACGTTAGCTCTTTAACTCGTATCTCACCCATTAAGCCCAAGTTGCGCTTTGATTGCTCGGGAGCTTGCAGGTAGTGGTCAAGCGTTCCTGTCCCACTGTGTTTGGCTTGCCGCGCAGCAATTAACAAACTCTCACCACTCAGCTCATAAATACCATTGATGAACGTCTTGCGAAAACGGCTTACATTAAGTTTCATCGTTCGACCATCTTCATCTCTTAAGTCGTACTCTTTGATGAATTTTTTGATGTTATATCTAAGCAGCCTTTCTGCTAGAGAGGAGGCCGTACCTCTCTCGGCACCTATGTGGGCAACTCTAGACTCATAGACAAATAACAAGTCGGAATCGATAGACTTTCTCACTTGGCTATTACGCTCAATGATAGCCTCAATAAGATAAGCCACATCAAGCTTTATTCCTTGCACTACTTCAAGTTCCTGTGATTTTCGTAAATTGTGCAATTGCGTGGAGTTGCCTCTTTTTTTGAATACGGTTAAGAGCTTGCGGCAATCTTTAAGGGGGTGGTCGGTCAATGAGTCGGTAGTCATATTGAGAAGCGGAGATGTGTTGATGCCTGTCTGAATCGCCACAGCTAACAAACACAGTGTTAACTGATAACCTGTTAGTGGTTCGGTCTTTTGATAAATCGGCTTAATTGCTTGTTTTAGCGCAACCACCACCTGCCTTTTTTCATGGGGAGTCAGTGGTTTCTCGCCCTTTGCACGTTTACTTGAATTTGGAAATGGGCTCTTAGGAAAGAAATCACTGTTTAGGTTTATGTCATCAATGACTGACCAATAGCCCTTGTCCCTCATGTGTATCAGCATTGACTTGAGATGAGTGTAGTAACCTTTTAGGGTGTTATACCCTAACTCACAACCTCTAAGGTGCAGTAAATATTGCTCGATCAACTCTGGCGTAATGTCATCTTGTGTTAAGTCCTCACCCGCTGAATACCTAAATAATGTAAGGTATTCAGCGAAATGGAAAAAACCATTTTTAAAATAACCTTTTTGAGTTTCCTCGCTAAGAGCATCGGTATTTTTCAGCAGAGCTTTTGCGGTGTAGTACACTCGATTTGTAATGTCGTCATAACCTTTGCCATAGAAACGAGTAAAATTGACGTTAGAACCATTGCCACCTTTTGAACCGATATTCGGGTAATTCACTACAGGGTTGATTGGTCGGACTATTTCTCGATTTTGAGCAGTGTCAGTTGTTGACTCTACTGCCGATGTTTTCTTTAGCTTGTCTTTGTTAATAGACAGTTTTTTTCTTTGTCTCGCCATATTTCACCTACACAATCGCATCAATCTGTTGTTGATACTCAATCGACAAGTCATCGACCAAATCATTAACCAAATGTAAATATTTCATCGTGGTTGTGATACTTGAATGTCCAAGCCGAGCTTGTAGGTACATCAACGGTTCAAATTTACTGCTTTTATGCTCTAACATTCCTTTCAGCATGTGCGTTGCATAAGTATGCCTTAACATATGCGGTGATACGTGAAAGGGTAATTTAAGCGACTTGAGAGCCTTACCAAAAGCAGAACCTTGAGAAGCCCACCCTTGACCATCAGGCGTTAAAAACAAGCAATTTGACTCCACTTCCGACTCTTGTTGCTTCTGAAAACGAGCCTCATTGACATAACGCCACAAGTCCTCCATCAATCGTGTCGGGATGTGTATTTTGCGCTCTTTCTCACCTTTGGTTCGTGAAATATTGACCTCATAGTAAGCTCTGTTTCCAGTAGGCTTTCTTATTATATTCAAGGGAAACAGCAACAGTTCTTTTCGTCTAATTCCTGTCTGTAGACATAAGCGAACCATCAGCTTTAAGGTTGAATTTTCAATCGCAGATAAAAGATCTCGCACTTCAATTACCGATAAAAATTGAGCTTTTTTCTCAAAGGTTTTCATCATCAAATCAGAGCTGTATTTCTTACCACCATTTCTTTCTGTATGAGCTAAAAACTGCTGGCCTTTATTCACTGAAACGGATTCTAGAGAGTAAGGTAATGACTTAAACCACTTACCGACGCCATAAGAATAGAAACGCACTATCGTTCTTAAATGCTGATTGGTTGAATTTACCGACATGCCAAACTCACCAACACAAAGGTCACGATAAGCACTGACTAACATTTCATCTTCACTGCTTTCTGAAATGTCTCGCCAATCCAAACTGTTCTGCTCACAGAATGTCAGGAATTGAGCTAGGTGATTGCCATACGTCCACCAAGTGTTCTCACTATTCACTCGACCTCGTTTTAAGCACTCATATACCAAGAACTGCAACGCCTCTACACAAAGCATTCCTGATTCAATCCCTAGATCTGAATTATCAACTTCCCACGTTAAGAGGGGAAAGTTAGGGTACTTCACACTTTCAATTTCAAAGTCAGATGTGGATTTAATGCAAAGCATAATCGCCCTAATTCACTGTATATTAACACAGTATAATTGTACGCATTATGCTTTGCTACAAAAATAAACGATTTTTTATGTGGACATTGGTATGTAACACGTTTCTGGACAAAAACGAGTTAGAGCCGAAGGTCGGCTCTGTGCCCAGACTGTGTAAAAACTAATTTTTAATAAATTGTCTTGGGTATGTTCTTAGTTTGAAACCATTTAAGATGGTTGCGATCGATTTTTTCTCAGTATCGCAATTTTCTCCGCGCGAGCGAAACTGCTATGGCAACGCTACTCTAATTGCTTTACTTAGGCCGTTAACTCCCATAATTGTTATCATTCTTCTGAAGTTGTAAGCTAGGACATGAAGACTTATTTCTGTCCCCACGCTTTTTAAACCTCGTG
Source organism: Pseudoalteromonas sp. SG45-3 (assembly GCF_014164075.1). Lineage (NCBI taxonomy): Bacteria > Pseudomonadati > Pseudomonadota > Gammaproteobacteria > Alteromonadales > Pseudoalteromonadaceae > Pseudoalteromonas > Pseudoalteromonas sp. SG45-3. The sequence continues at coordinate 12,900 of NZ_JACJEN010000031.1, forward strand.
TTAGTAAGTGGGTAGCTCCCATCCAGAGTTTAATTGTGCCAAAGGGATGCTCAACAGTTTGCTTTCGATGAAGCATCAATTCAGGTTGATTCTTTAGCTTTTGAAGCATTTCTTCTGTCAGAATCTCATGCACCCACCGCCTTATTCGCCTAGGGTCTTTTTTAGAGTTAGTGCACTGACTTCTTATTTTACAATCTCGACAAGCAATGTGATTGAAGTAAACATCAAGGTATTTACCTTGCTCAAATACCTGCATTCGATTTTGAAGTTCATTACCAGCGGGGCATAAGTAAATATCTTTATTTGCATCGTATTTGAAAAGTGAGCGGTTAAATATCCCTTTCTTTTCAGAGGACGATGTATCCGTCTTGGGCATGATTGGCTCTGCACCCAAATCGATAGTGTCTTTTATATCAGGCTGACTGAAGTAACCTTTATCTGCTAATACCCGTATATCTTTCTTGCGCAATGCTTCTTGTGCGAGTTTCGTCATTGACGCAAGCTGGCCTCTATCTGGCACGTTGGTCACGTCATGCGCCACTATGAGGTGATGCTTGGTATCAACCGCACTTTGTACGTTATAACTCACAACTCTTGTAAAACCTTGAGTTTTCATTAAACGTGAATCAGGATCAGTAGTGGATATTTGCTTATCAGGATGAGCTTCAACTTGTTCTTTAATCTCGTATAGTTTTTTTAACTGGCTGCGAAAGTCAGCTAGTCTCTCTTTTGTGGCTTTAATTTTTGTGACGTTAGCTTGCTCTTTATCGGCTTCATCAAGTAATTCAAGATAACGTTCAATGTTCTTTTCGACTCGGTCGATGTGAAATTTAACTTTGCTTGGCGTAAAATTATTGCCTTTGTTGTTGCTAGCTTTAAACTTACTACCATCGATGGCAACAACGGGTTTCTCAAACATATTCAGGCGACGACAGACTTCAACAAACGTTTTGCATACATTTTTTATACCGCCTACGTTGTCTTTTCTAAAATCAGCAATCGTTTTAAAGTCGGGTGCCAACTTACCAAGTAGCCACATCAGTTCAATATTGCGTTGGCATTCGGTTTCTAATCGGCGGGATGATTGAATACGGTTGAGGTAACCATAAAGATAAAGCTTTAATAGTGTGGCTGGATGATACTTAGGGCGGCCTGTGGACTTTAAGGTTAATCCTTTAAACCCCAATTCAGCTAGATTTAGTTCCTCAATGAAAACATCAATTACTCTGACCGTATTATCTTCACTGACGTAGTCTTCCAACGATTCTGGAAATAACGTTGATTGGTTACGATCTTCACCGCTTATAAACTTTGACATATTGCCTCAACCCTCGACTGAATCAATAGTCTTATTATATAAATATCAGTATATTAAGTGAACTAAATGTATAGATTAATCGATCATAAGCAGCAGATACTTAGACCAAAAGGTGATCAGAGTTTTCACACAGTCTGTGCCATTTGCAGACATTAGCAACGCCTGAGCTCAGGTGCATTTGAGACAACGCCTGCTTTTGCGTTAGCAAAAAAGTGGGTGGCGGATCAAATGTCATCTGCAGAGACTTTTTAGGCAGCGTTCACCGTATTCTAGGAACGAGCGTTTACGAGGCACGTGCCGAACTGGCCTTTATGACTTTTGTAAACAACAAAAAAATATTTGGATCAAACTTCGTGTCCACTTCATGCTTCAAGATATTCATAGTTTCAAGGTGCGATTTAGCCATGCGGTATGGCCTGCTAGTCGTCAGTGCATCATACGCATCAATGATCGAAAGTATTCGACTACTCAGGGGAATATCGGCACCAGCCAGTCCGTCTGGGTATCCGCTTCCATCAAATGCTTCATGATGATGTCTGACAATAGACGCGACCTCGTCTCTGTTTGTCAGGAATGTCTCACTAATTATTCTCTCACCGATAACCGAGTGAGCCTTTATCTCTTCTCTTTCATCAGGTGTGAGCTTTCCAGGCTTCGAGAGAACAGTATCACGAACTCCAATCTTACCCACGTCGTGTAATTGACTGGCAATACGCAAGTCATCTAATGAGGGGGCACTCAAATCGGCCGCACGCCCCACTTCCAACGCAAGCGCACAGACGCGGTCACAATGGCCTCTAGTATACGCATCGCGCGCGCACAATGCCGTAATGAGTGATGGGTAAGCATTTTCTTGATCTGGTGCGAGGGCAAAAGCCATTGAATATCTCTCCTTGTTCAGCAACGCCTAACAATTTAATAGTGCGCTCATCACGCATATTTTTGCTGACTTCAAGCTCATCTATCCACATTCCAACAAATAACCGAGGGTATTTCAAGATTTTAAATAAATTTAAATGTAGGATATACGCGTTGCTCGTTTGCTTGACTATATGAATAAACGACACAACTTTATCTATTAATTAGCCCTAAATTTAGCCATCCTCAATGACCGGTTATCGCTCATAGCCGACTGACAATGCACTTCAGTCAATTAGCGCTTTGTGCCATTTCCTGACATTCGTATGGTTAGCTATGATGGTCAACTCTGCTTCCATAGGAGACAGTTCATCCTCCTAACAAGGTTCAGAAGAACATCGGGTGATACAAACGCATGTTACATCCAACAGCTTTTCATTTGTACGTTCTCCCTCTAATAAGCATAAGTTATTCATTTTCTATAAGTGAAGAGACTATTTTTTGCATTGCTTCGCCTGCTTTCGCGTCTGCCCCCCGGTTCATCAGAATTATAAATCCTGTTTTAGAATTCATATCAAAGTATATCGACGTAAAAACACCCAAATCAGAACCCATATGACCCGTCAATCCGTTTCTATCTCGCCAGAAGAAGCGTTGATTGCTCGACACATCGGGAGGAAGTTGTAACTTAAACATTTCATTGTATGCTTCGTCAGATAGTAGTTGATTACCACTACTATCTTCGTTTTTCAAAACTGATACTAGGAGTTGGCTCATTTCCTTAATGCTTGCACGAATGCCACCGTCTGGGTATTGTGGGTTTCCAAAATGCGGATAGGGTAAAAACTGTTTATTTTCTATTGGTGGGTTAAAGTATTGGCCAATAATGTGATTAGTTATAGACGACTCCGTATTTGCACATATAAAAATATAAGGGATGCACTGTTTTACTTCATAAGGTACAGCTATATTATTTAACTTTAAATCATTTAGTCGCCAGCTCGCATTTCGCATTCCTAGTAAACCAAAAAGCTCAGCATTGCTGTATTCAGCCAACGTTGAGCCGGTAACTTCCTCAACTATTTGACCAGCAAGACCGGCAGCAAGATTGCTATATTTGCGAAATTCTCCTGACTTACTTTCTAAAAAATATATGCCATTTTCATATTTATTTCCTGACTTGGTAAGCAGAGATTTAAGGTGTTGCTTTAGCGTTGTTTCGGGATCTTTGTTTTCAGAATAACTATCGATATCATAATAATCATCTATTCCTGACGAGTGGCTTGCCAAGTGCCTTATTGTAATCTTTTCATTCTCAACCTTTGGATTATTAATATGGAAAGACAAGTAATCATTTATATCGCTGTCTAAATCAAGCTTACCTTGATCTACCAAACGCAGCAGCGCTATCCCCATGATTGGTTTGCTGATTGAAGCGATATTAAATTGTGTGTCGTGCGTAACATCTAAACCTGTTTCAATATTCGCTTTGCCATATGTATCAATGAAAGAAACTTCACCATTGGTCACTTTTGCTATTGCTAAGCCGGGTATTGCAGCCTCTATCATCAAAGCAGTTACCAACTCATCAAGCGATTGGGTGCCTTCACTTAAATTAATTTGTTTAGGTAGGATGAACCACGCGCTAATCGATAAGGCAATTAAACATACTACGATAATAATTTTCTTCATTGATAATAACTCTCTTTAATTAACATGGTGTAGGTCATTTTTTTTCAAACAAAACATTTTACGAGTCCGGAGATTATCTTGCGGAAGACTTCGCCGATTCCTTATCATCGATAGTAAGTATTCCATCATTAATTAAAATACTTCCTAACCAAATTTCTCCGAATGATTTACCGTCGAAATATATCTGTTTCTTATATCTCCCAACAATTTTCAATTCATGAGGTTCAGATTCTGTGCCAAAAATAACGGTGTGCGTTAGTGGTAACGGTGAACTTTTACCCACGGTAGAAATAGGTAGTAAATTTGGTGAATAAGGTTCGATTATTTTAATATCTAAGCCCGGATGCTTAACCTTGTACTCCATCCATTTTCCATCAATGAGATGGCCTTCGTTTGCGCCAGTGATGTCAACTAAACTGACACATCCTGACGTTGAAAGAGTTATTGATAATACAAATAATGTGAATAGGATTTTCAAGAATCGTACCTTTAAATTAAAATATATGGCAATTTGATGTATTTCATCGAACTAACTAAATTACGGTTTTAACTAATAATGCTTAAGCAATTAGCAAGCCAATATAAATTATGCCAAAAAACAATGACTTAAAAGGTTTAATGATTATGTTTTTGTGAGTCCAGTCACTTGTTGGAAAAATTGACTAGTATTTGGTTAACTTTACTATCGCTATTTTGTATTAAACTATAGCACTAAAGTTACTCCAGTAGACACGCACTTTACGCGAGCAACAAAGCCCTCATCAACAAATTGTGAGACAACGGGCTTCACATTTTGTCAATTCTCAGAATGACATACGGAATGGTTCGGAGCTATAAAAATATAATCCAAGACAACATTGCTTCTTGCTTACTTTATAGACGTTTATTTAATAACTCTGGATGGTTCAATTGTAGTGTTACTGCCATAAATAAGTTTTGATAAAAATTGAAGTACAGCTCAGCATCGTATGTCTGCTTTCGCCCCTATTGCCGACATACAACGAACTATTTCTGAACGACGGCTATTCGCTCTTTTGAGGCATTCGCCTAAACACGTTTTGGGGCAGAAATGAGTTTGGCAACATCGCCTCTGTTAGATTCCAATCAGCACAGAAAGTACTACCTCTATAAGAACTATGCTTTAGTTCAGTTCACCCTTACAACCGCAGATATTAACCATTAAAGGAGATGTTACACTTTTAAGTATGCATAACATTAATGTTTGAAACTTTTTTGCCTTCCCAGTCCGCCTTTCGTGTCAATAGAAGGTATGTATGACAATAAAGATCAAAACTTAGATTCAATCAACGTGCCTATCCAAAGAAAAATTGTGACAACAAAGATTGAAACTCACTTTTGGACATCTTCAACGCTGGCGAGAGTGTTTTATCTTCTTGTAACTGAGTTTTAGTTTGCTCAACTATTTCAGTGATATTTATGCTGTTTAAATTCATTAAAGCTAGAGCGATAGGGTAATAGCTCTAGCTTGGCATACTGGCAGGATCAGTCAATAGCTAAAAAAGATCCTTAGAAAATAATTTGTCTTGGTGAATAGTTACAAAGAATTAAATACACCACGACTAATAACCACGTTGTCATCTTCTTTTAGCGTTATGCCGTCAGATCCAATTTGGCGCCATTGTTGGCCGTTTTCTAGAGTAATAATTAACTCACCATAAGCTGCTTCTTTAATGGCTGATACAGTTGAGCTAATAGAGCTGTCATTTTCTTTCGCAATATTTTTATGCTCTGAAACCAAACTCTTCTGCTTGTGTTACCGCTACAGCAACAGGTGCGGTGGCTTCTGTATTTGTTGGTGAGAGTGTTTTATTTACAGTAGGCTTGCTCAGCGGTTTACCGGCAACCGTATTATCGTAACAAAGCAGGCGGTTAAAGTCGTTTTCAATAAAGCTACATGCTTGCAGTGCTTGCTCGTTAATAGCTGTGGCTGCAAAAGTCGGTGCGCTTAACAAAACTAATAGTGAGAGTAGTTTTTTGTTCATGTTATTCCTCAGATTCTTGTTGTGGTTTAGCGGTATAAAATTTAGCTAAAATTAGGCCTAGCTCAAACAAAATAAGCATAGGTAGCGCTAATAAAGTTTGTGACAATACATCGGGCGGTGTTAAAAACATCGCTACTACAAAAACACCCACTACAATATAGGGACGTTTTTCTTTTAAGCTTTGCGTTGTTGTAGCGCCGCTCCAGCACAGCAGCATAATGGCTACTGGAATTTCAAAAGCGACACCAAAGGCAAAAAATAGTTTTAGTACAAACCCTAAGTAGCTACTAATATCCGGTGCTAAGGTGAGCATTGCAGGACCCGCACTGGTAAAAAAGCCTAAAATAATTGGCAGTACTACAAAGTAGCAAAAGGCAATACCACCATAAAACAAAAAGATGCTTGAGGCGAGTATTGGCATTAACATGCGTTTTTCGTGCTTATACAATCCCGGAGCTATAAAACCCCAAACCTGGTGTAATATCCACGGAATAGAGGCAAATAATGCGACAAATAACGTTAGTTTAAAAGGGGCAAAAAATGGCGCTGTGACATCAGTTGCTATCATGGTTGCAGTGTTTGGCAAATGTGAAATTAATGGCGCTGCAACAAATGTATAAATGTCGTTTGCAAAATACACTATTGCAATAAAAATAACTAAAATGCTTAATAGTGATTTAATCAGCCGATCGCGTAATTCAATTAAATGCGCGACAAACCCCGATTTTACTTCCTCAGCCATTATTTTTTATACCATTTAGTAAGTTGACCACAAAGTGAGAAATTAATTTCACTTTGTATCATCAATATTTTGCTTATTAGAGGGATCGATTTGATTTTTTTTATAACTGTGGGTCACAGACTGAGCGGCCTGTTGTAGTTCAGTTAGTGAACTTTGTAGTTCAGGACTTAAATCGGTTAAGTTTTGTTGCTCCGCTTTTTTAAGGTTTTCGTGTAATTCGTGCACACGCAACTCTTCGCTCACTTCAGCTTTCACTGAGTTAGCAAGCGACTTTGCAGTTTTTATCCAGCGGCTTACCGTTCTAATTGCTACAGGTAAACGCTCTGGACCAAGCACTACTAAACCAACAATTAAAACAACAATTAGCTCCCACATCCCCATGCTAATTAAACCTTGTTATTGTCTTTATTTTTTTCAGTATGGGCAGAATCAAGCGGTGCACTTTCTTCTGATTTTTGAATCTGCTCTGGCTTTTCTTTATCTGTATTTTTTTCGTCAGACATTGCTTTTTTAAAGCCTTTAACTGCTCCACCTAAATCCCCACCAATACCGCGTAATTTTTTAGTGCCAAACAAAAGTACAATAATTGCTAATACAATCAATAACTGCCAAAGACTAATACCGCCAAATCCCATGTTTATCTCCCGTTTTCATAATTATAAAGTGTATATTTTAAATACTAATTATACGCCTAAAAACGTAAATAGCACTTAGTTTATGTGCTACGCCATGCTGCTATAAAACCAATAATAGCGCTACTTATAGCGATACTTGCAGCAATTAAATCGTGCTGTAAATAAAATAATGCCGCAATAACCATAGCCGCACTGCTAAACAAACCTAAAACCAAAGGTTTATGAGATCCCTTCGGAGCCTGTACTTGAATTTGTGGTGGACGTTTTAAGCTTTGATAAATGTAACTATTCAGCCTCATCTGAAATGAATATATCAGGCAGCTGATTTTTGAATAATAACTCAAGGGCTAGGCTTGCAGATACATATTGTTTTCTGCAAGTCGATAAATAGCTTCTCAGCAAGCAGAACATTTCAGCTCCTTGCTTACTTCTAAAACACCCCGATATTTTTTGATGAACCTTGGTCATCCTAATATCATTCTCGCCTTGGTTGTTGGTAAATGGCACGCCACTGCTCATCATGAAACGTAAAACATCATCTTGATAATCTCTTAGTCGTTCCAATAATGCGCGGGATTTGGTTCGCTTTAATCGGCCTCGCTGACCTTTCACTCGGCTACTTTTATCTGGTGGTGGACATTTAGCGTCACCTTGAAGCAATATTTTTTGATATTGCTCACGATATTTCTGTTTAGCCCCTTTATCTAGGTCGGGATTATCTATTTGAGCTTTATTCATTTCTTTAAGTAAGGTTTGCATATCCTTCGCCCATTGCATGCCGTCTTGCTCCCAAGCCCTTTCTAATTCTCGGATGTGGTGAGCATTACATAATGCATGTTGGCATTGGGTATATTGATAATATGGCTTCCAATGGTCATGACATAGCACACCGGTAAAGTGCGGTAAAATACCGGCCTCATCCATCGCTATTTTTCCTCTTTTTTCATGAGGATAAAAATAAGTCCACCAAGTCGTTGATGCACCATGAAGCCATCGCCGTTTACCGCCGATATTAATGCCAGTCTCATCAACATGCAAAGTTTGATACGGGCTTTGTAATGCCGCTTTGATGATACCTTCTGCGCCCGATGACTTTACCAGTGCCGCTGCTTGTTCATTAAAGTTAAATAAACTGCCGGCACTGATCGGAATACCTAGTTGGTCACTAAAGTATTCTTCAATGCGGTTATAAGGGAGTAATTGATATTGTGATAAGTAAACCGCATGAGCTTTCACACCAACACCATATTGAATAGGACCGTTAACACCTTGGGGGAATTCACCAACAAACCGCTTCCCTTGCTCATTCTCAAGGATTTGAGCCTGGTATTCGGTCACCACTTTACTGATATCTATATCGACGACTTGTCGCTTTTGAAAACCCACCTCACGATAGTGACCTTTAGGTAAAAAATCTCGGTCAACTAAAATGACTTGTACCTCATCAGGTGTTTCTGTTTGAGTCAGCGTTTTACCTACTCGGCCTTTTTGTCCGCCAGCTGATTTTTCTGACTTCTCTCTCGTTGGCTTTGTACGGTTGATATCTTTTGATGGAGGAATGCTACTATTTTGACTATTAAGTCCTAATTTACTAGCTAGCATAACAACGACAACAAGAATGAGTTCAATAGACAAAAACGCTTCAGAGCCGAATGACAGCTCTGTGCCATGAGCGGACGGTCGTAACGCCCGAATTTGCAGCTGGTTCGGAGCGCAGCGGAAAACCAGTCCGACAACATGCGTTTGTTAGATTCTAATTTCAAGGCTCTAGCTCATCTAAAATTGAATTAAAACGCCGCGCTACATGTTCGTCGCTTACTGCGTACCTGACGGACTTACTCCCTTTCTCTAAATCAGCAACAATTGGGTATACATTTCGTGACTTTGCTTTCAATATATTAATAGCTATTGGAGCACCAACATTGCTATAAAAAACATTTCGAACATTGCCATAAGAGGTCCTACCCCCAGATGATCCTATGTAACACAGCACTAACCACTCAACATATTGACCCAAAGACTCCTCGGGACAGAATTCCAAGCCACCAATCTCTTCAAGATTACGTAACAGTTCACCGTGAGAATTATGAGCCCCCCATGAATAGCCAACTTTTTTCATTTCATCAAAATAGCTATCATAAAAATCTTTAATTTGAGCTTGCTTCAAATAAGGCAAAAGCCCTGCCCCATAAGCAACACGAGCTTCTATTAGAGTAGGGCCTCGTTTCCCAATTCGCTTAACAAACTCCCTTGCACAAGTAATCATAACTTGGCTATGTGCGAGTGACTTTAATGAATAAAGTGCCATGTAACAGTTGTGACGAACAACATCGGGGAGCTCAACATTCAGTGAGGAGCTTATTAAGAATTTATAGATCTCCATTTGTCGAGGCTCAGGTGCATGACTAAACTCTTCAAGAAGACTTTCATTAAGAGTAGTTGCCTCGGAACGCTCTACAATCTCTTTAATATCTGTAAGCTTAATAAGCTCGATAGGGTCTTTAGATAGAATCACATCAACGCAGGTTCTGAAAATGTATACGCAATCTTCAACACCTGCTTCGTACTCATCATCTTCGTGCTCTAGGTCTTTTCGGATGTCATAAGCACGAAGAATCCGTCGATATTCTGGACGAGACAAAAGCCCCATGCGATAAGCAAGATCAATCATTCGCAAAGTTGAATAGTTTTCGACATTTTCCGCTGACGATATTGGTGGGAGCTTATGTTGTTTAGCAGCCTCAGCAGCGATATCGACACCCGCGAATAGTATTTTTTCTCTAAGATCATGAATGGATGCATTAAATAATCTCTGGCAAGCACTGCTAGGGTCAACATGTAGTAACTTTGTGACGCGCTGAATAAGGTTTTTCGCTTGCCAGTGAGGGCGAATTTGCAACAACAAAGCATTAACACCAGAAGCTTCGATGATCTCCACATTTGCACTTGGAATTAATTCTTGTCCGTTACTCATCTAGTACTCCTAAAGAATCTAACGTCTCAAACATAGGCGCTTTAGAGTCCTAAGCTTTGACTTGTTAACTGGCAGGACGGCACAAACTATAACTCCTGAACAACTTCATGCCGAACTTTAAATAAAGCATCAGATTGAGCACCGATTAACGATGGGAAATTTGAACGTATAAAGTTATCAAATTTCTTCTTTTGCTTATCTTCTCCATTTACGCCAAGTACGTTTTTGTAATCATAAACTAGCTCTCTGGCTACTATCTGATTTCTAAGAGACGTACTAGATGTAATATATGGAGTTAACTTGTCATCTAAATGACGTACATATCTGATAGTTACAGAAATGAGTGTCGTAAAGTCTTTGAGAGTAATTTTTTTAGCGTCCAAGTTTGATAATGTTTGAGCTATATCTATAGCGGCATGCCTATCTCTAATTACATTGGCATTCTCTAGTAGAGTTTTACGCAACTTTGTTGACAAAGAAGTTTTACTATTATGCACCACTTGATTTCGCCACCTGACAAGTAACACAACCATAGGCGTCCAATAGCTTTCCAAGCTTGGTACCTGTGGAGCGAGTTCTTCTACTTTCTTTGCTGCTCCGTCAACCTTAACCGCTGTAACTATTTTTGGCGGTTGTTCTGGGCAATTACTCAAATATTTAAAATACTCAAGTAATGCTTCCTCAACAAATACAAGGGAGGATCTAACTGCAAAACTTCTTGCTTGAATAGAAGTTTGCTTTGGGTCATTGGTGTCCCATGAAATGGTTAAGTCATCAGGCTTTTCAACTCCGCCTTTAGAGACAGCATTCAAGCCAACACATATTGTGTTTAACGAATAAACCGCGTCCCCGACAGAACTTAAAAAATTCTTTAAACCTTCACTTTCCATTTTATACCTTTAATTGGTGGTACCGTGAGGACTCGAACCTCAACCTCCTGCTTTAATTTCACAAAGTAATAGACAGGTATCTTAAACCAATTAGACCACAGCACCTTTTTCATTGAAGCAGTTAACATTTTAATAGTGCGCTCGTCGCGCATATTTCAACCGACGCCAGATTCATTTTTCTGCATTATATAGTTTTAACAAATAACCTAAGGTATTACTAGCACTAAGTTTTCTATAACTTTAAATAAAAGTTAAATAGAAAAATATGCGCTCAGCGCTCATCTTCATGAATATATGCGCAAAGAGCAGTTTAACCAATCAATTCATGACAGTCTTTGTCCAATCTCAATGTCCGGTTGTCGCTCTTTGACGAAGTTCGGCTCTGTGCCAGCGGACCTTCAATCGTAGCTCGTTTCAGCCCCATTCCGAGCTAACGTAAATGCTCTAAAAGTTTGTTTCGAGATTAACGGACGGTCATTGACTAAAATTTCAAAGTTAAAAATGTTTTGTTTGAACTCAGAAGAACCATATAAGACTAACCTGTTAACATTCCCAACGCATTTAATCTCGAGAATTTTTGAGTTTCTATTAATAACGGATCAACTGAGCTAATTCGAGCTAAAATTGCGTTTAAATCACCCATTATAATACTAGGTTCATCCTCGATAATTTGATTTAAAAACTTCAATACAGTTTCAGGATATTTCTCAGGTAAACTTGTTTCATTTAACTTTCTCAATAAATAATTAAAATCACTAATATTACTTAAGCTATGCTGCAGTATAGAATAACTTTCTACAAAATATTTTTGAGTGTTTAAACATAGAATTGCAAGTTGATTTATTGTTAATTCATTAAAATTTTGATTTTTAGGCCAAACTTTTAATAAGAATGTTTTAATTCTATTTTCCCAGTATTCATCAAATTTATCTCCAGAACTTGTTAATGCATCGTTTAAAGCAACAGTAACATGATAAAAAGCATTTCCGGAGAGTTGCGAGAAGGCAACGGCGACTTCTTTGACTCCATATTCATCATATTTCTGGAGAGCAACATAGGTTAAAAATTTGACATACTGTTGTGATTGTTCACCTAAATCATCTAAATGAGATGCTGTTTCTAATAAATTTACTTTTATTTTAATTAAAAACTCTTTGTGCAATCTTGGTGACCATAAGTAGCAAAACCATGCTACCTGAGAAAAACTACAATCGCTCCAATTAAACCAGTTTAAAATATGCTCTTCAGCCCACTCAGGTGAAACACTATAAAGAGATAAAGCATTAGTAGATATAATTGCTTTAGATAAAATATATATTTCATTATCTTGATTGCACAGATGATTGAGCCTTTCCTTATAATCTGAACTTATGCCATAGCCATCTTTTGGTTTTTCTCTATACCATTGTTTAAATAAAAGTTCAGTCAAGATTCCAACGGGGTGATTTATTGCAGCCATTAGCGGATCTCTATTAATATCAATCTCTTTTCCAAATGGTAAAGTTATTAATAAATCATAAAAGGTAAAAAATTTACTTTTTGTAATTACCTTACAATCGAAATTTTTATCAAGCCAAAACGCAAGAGACCTTGATATGTCGACTAACTTTTCTTTCTCTAAACTTAGAAGATAATTACATGACGAGTCCCAAGCAATATAAGAAAGCCGCCTATTTTCAGACCAAATGCTTATTGCCTCATTCCATCGTTCTGGTAGCCATGAATTACATTGAATAAGTGCCTCTATAACAAATTTTGGTTCTTTTCTACATCGAATGGGCCAATCATCCTCATTTCGAAACCCTACCTCAGGGTTATCCTCCAGCCATGTTATTAAACTATTAAGCTCTAAAGGGGTATTATTTTCCAGTCCTTTATGAAAGCCTGTACTCATCCAAAAAGGGAACTCTTGTTCCTCTTTAATGTGTTTACCCCACATTGGATGCTTTTGAAGCATTTTTTCATATGCCCTATCACCCTCAATACCAACATTTAGTCTAGATCTTTTTAATTTGGATAATCTAAGCCAAATAGCACGATCTTTAATATCCTTAAACTCTTGCTCTGTAAGTTCTTTCCTAAACCAAGATTTAGATGGCCCTTTTAAAATATTACAAACTAGTCGATTCTTATCAACATCACTTAAATTTAAAAAAAGTTTTGGTAATAAACTTAATATCTCTCGTTGTGTCGCAGTATTCCATAACTGAATCGCCCCGTGTTTGCCAGAGACTCAATAACTTGAGAAACTGGAACTATGAAAAAATCAAATCGCTATACATCAGAATTTCGTGAACGTGCAATTAGGCTTGTTACCACACAACAGCATGAATACCCCTCTCTTTGGGCTGCGCTAGTATCGATTTCAGATAAACTGGGATGTACACCAGAAACACTTAGAGCATGGGTCAAGAAGTCTCAAGCTCAACCGTCTAAACCATCTTCTAATACGCAATCAACTGAAGAACGACTTGCCGCCTTAGAGCGCGAGAATAAAGAGCTCAAGCGAACGAATGATATCCTGAGGCAAGCTGCCGCTTTTTTCGCCCAAGCGGAGCTCGACCGCAAACAGAAGTAATAGTGGATTTTATTGATGCTTGCAGAGAGCATTACGGTGTCGAGTCAATTTGCAAGGAATTGCCGATTGCACCATCAACGTATTATTCTCATAAACAGATACAAAGAGAGCCTGAGCGACTGTCTAACCGCAAAAAGCGTGATGCTGAGCTGATAATACTCATTCGCGAAGTGTGGGAGGATAATATGTCAGTTTATGGTGCAAGAAAAATATGGAAGCAGCTACAGCTTGACGACCATCAAGTCGCCCGCTGTACAGTCGAACGATTGATGCGAGTTATGGGAATTCAAGGTGTTCGTCGGGGTAAAGCACATAAGACAACGATACCTGACGAGCAACAAGATAAGCCACTTGATTTAGTTAATCGTCAATTTACTGCTGAGCAGCCAAATCAACTTTGGGTAGCTGACATCACCTATGTTGCCACATGGAGTGGGTTTGTTTATGTCGCTTTCGTGATAGATGTTTTTTCACGATACATTGTAGGTTGGCGTGTATCAACGACAATGCACACAGAGCTTATTCTTGATGCGTTAGAGCAAGCTATTTGGCATCGTGGCAACCCCGAAGGGTTAATTCACCACAGCGACAGAGGCAGCCAATATTTGTCTATACGATACACTGAGCGACTTGCTGAAGCTGGAATTCAAGCGTCTGTAGGCAGTGTGGGTGACTCTTATGACAATGCATTGGCTGAAACAATAAAT
>NZ_JACJEN010000032.1:0-26591 GCF_014164075.1 Pseudoalteromonas sp. SG45-3
AACGAAACAGCGCCGATGATAGTGTAGCATTTGCTATGTGAAAGTAGGACATTACCAGGCTTCAAATTGTAGAGAGCCCGACTAGAAATAGTCGGGCTTTTTTACGTCTGCAGAAAAGTGAAATATGCGCAATTAACACACACTCACAGCACCCCCCATCACGTAGGTAGGTCGAGCGTAGCGACTCCCGACACAAAGAGAGTGTAGTATTTGCTATGTGACTTTCTACCGCTGTGGGCACTACGACATTACCAGGCTTCAAATTAAAGAAACCCGTTACAGCAATGTGACGGGTTTTTTGCTATCTGGGATTTAATAAATAGCCAAGAACCCATGCCGAACTCAGTAGTGAAACGAAACAGCTCGAAGGCGAGCCCCGGCCAACGATAGTGTAGCATTTGCTATGTGACTTTCTACCGCTGTGGGCACTACGACACCACCAAGCTTCAAATTGTAGAGAGCCCGACTAGAAATAGTTGGGCCTTTTTACGTCTGCAGAAAAGTGAACTACGCGCAGTTAACACACACTCATATCAACATCATCACGCAGGTCGGGCGAGCGTAGCGACTCCCGACGTCAAAAGCATAAAAAAACCTCCGCTCGATAATGAGTGCTAGCATTTGTACTGTGGGTAAATAATACCAATTGGTTTAACATCTGACCTAATATAAAAGCGTTAATTATCTGGTCTTGTGATAAGTATTGAACATGACCTTTAAGCTTTTATATACGCTTTGGGTAGGTTACTGAAGAGAATAAAAATAGTTAGGCAGAGGTTGATACAGAGGTTTACGCATAGAACTTAAATCTAATGGGCATGTGGTTTTTAAATAATAGTGTTCATGGAGTGCCTATCTAAACTTGCAGTATAAACTACCCTTCATTAATTGTTTTATAGCATGATAGGCGGTTAGGGGCTGCTTTAATTTCATATGTACTGAGCGTTATTAATTTTTAATCCTAAGATTAACGAAGGCCATATACTTTATATTAGAAAACTATCGACAAGACTTACTGAAAAGCAATTCATGTACTCCTTCAGCTAAAGTTTATTTTGTATTCTCTTGGTTCTAACTAACCACCTATATACGCCGATAATGAACAATGCAGCAGATCCGAAGCCACTTAACACCCAAATGACTTTTAAAATGTTACCGCCAATGCTGCCGTCATGTAGAGGGTGTATCCAGTTTTTTATTTTACTAGCCGTACTTTGCTTATCTATATTAAACACGCTCTCTAACTTTCCTGTAAGTGCATTAACCTCTATATAGCTATGTGGAAAGCGATACGAAGGATCGTTTACAGTTTGAAATCTTAATCTGTAAATAGCATTTAAGTCTGATGGTGTTTCGATCCAAGCTAAACGCGCATTCGGTAATGCTTTTTCAGCTATTAATACCGCTTCTGATAAAGAAATATCGGTTTGTTTGCTCGGTTGAATTTGTGTTTTTGGTGGGGAGTTTATATCGCTAACTAGAGCGGTTAATATAGGATCTGTTTGTTTTGGAATAGCGAGCATAACACCTGTAACAGTTAAAGCTAGTAGCGGTATGCAGAAGGTTAAGCCAATTAGTTTATGCCAGTCGTATAGCAAACCTATTTTAGAGCTACGAGATTTAAATTTTAGTGCCTTTACCCACTGCCCAGGCTTTGGAAACCAAGCAAAGAATCCAGAGATAAGAAGAACTATTGAGGCTATGCCTATATAGCCAAGGACGAGAGTGCCCGTTGCTCCTGTTAGTAATGAAAAATGTAAGTTGTACATCCAAGTTACTAAGTATTTTCCCCAATAGTTTTTACGTATTACTTTATCACTACTGCTAGATAGCCATACCATTAAGGGGGCAAAGCCTTGCTCTTTTGTTTCTGTTGGATTGTAGTATCGCGCGGGAATTACTGAGTTTATACCTGTGTTTTCTAATCGCCATGGCCCTTGCTTTGAAGGGAAATTGGCTCTTAGCGTATTATATGCTTGATCCCAATTAGGCGTTTTTATGTTTGTAGTAGCGTCATTTGCTGGATTTAGCAGTAAGTCTATTTGCGGATAGTAAACTAATATAGAGCCAGAAAGAGTGATAATAGTAAGTAAAACACCTACTGATAGGCCTAAGTATAAATGTAACCGCCTGAATGTTTTTCGCCATGAAAGCTTTAGTGTCATTAATTAAATAGCCGTAATGAGTAATGCAGGTTTATTGGGCATTAAGGAATGATTAATTACGCGGTATATTATATGGTTTTTGATATGATTCGTGCGGCATTTTGTCGCACTTATTAAATTAATTATTTAAGAAGTAAAAACGCCAGCTCTAGGCTGGCGTTAAAATACAATCTTGAAGCTTATTTAAGCTTTAGGCCCTGCATTTTTTATATCGTCTGATACGTCGTACTTAGCAAAGTTTTCAGTGAAGTCAGCGGCTAGTTTTGCTGCATATTCATTGTACTTAGCTTTGTCTTCCCAAGTATTGATTGGGTTAAGTAAGTTAGTATCTACACCAGGAACGGCTACCGGTACATCTAGGTTTAAAACATCAATGTGCTGAGTTTCAACACCCGCTAATTTACCAGATACGATTGCATCAATTACTGCACGAGTAGTTGGAATATCAAAACGTTTACCTGTGCCGTAAGGGCCGCCAGTCCAACCTGTATTCACAAGGTACACTTTAGCGCCAAACTCGCGTACACGCTTCATAAGAAGCTCAGCGTAAACACCAGCAGGGCGTGGGAAGAATGGTGCGCCAAAACATGTCGAAAATGTTGATTCAATATCGCTAGTAGAGCCAATTTCAGTAGAGCCAACTTTTGCTGTGTATCCACTTAAAAAGTGAAAAGCAGCAGCTTCTTCGCTAAGTATAGAAACTGGTGGTAATACACCGCTTACATCACAAGTTAAAAATACAACAGCTTTTGGTTCGCCTGCGCGGTTTTCTACTTTACGTTTTTCAACGTGTTCAAGTGGATATGCTGCACGGCTATTTTGAGTAAGGCTAGTATCGTTAAAATCTGGAATGCCTTTTTCATCTAACACTACATTTTCTAAAATAGTGCCAAAGCGAATAGCATTCCAAATTACAGGCTCATTCTTTTGTGACAGGTCGATACACTTAGCATAACAACCGCCTTCAATATTAAACACGCTGCCAGGTGCCCAACCGTGTTCGTCATCACCAATTAAAAAGCGAGTTGGATCTGCTGAAAGCGTTGTTTTACCTGTACCAGATAAACCGAAGAACAATGCTGTATCGCCTGCTTCACCAACGTTAGCAGAGCAGTGCATTGGTAATACACCTTTTGCTGGTAGTAGGAAGTTTTGCACAGAAAACATCGATTTTTTCATTTCACCGGCGTAACGCATACCAGCTAGTAATACTTTACGCTGTGCAAAGTTAATAATGACGGTGCCATCGCTATTTGTGCCATCACGTTCTGGCTCACATACAAACGAAGGAACATTCATTACTTGCCATTGCGGTAAGTTTGAAGCGTTATAGTTTTGCGGTTCGATAAACATGTTTTTGGCAAAAATATGGTGCCACGCTGTTTCTGTAGTTACGACTACAGGTAGATAATGCTCAGGGTCTGCGCCAACTTCTAGGTGAGAGGTGAAGTGGTCATTACTTTGAACATGTGCTTCTACGCGAGCCCATAAAGCGTCAAATTTGTCTGCATCAAATGGGCGGTTAACATTGCCCCATTGAATGTCATCTTGAGTTGTAGCTTCTTGTACAATAAAACGATCTTTTGGTGAACGACCAGTTCGTTTTCCTGTAATTGCAACAAAAGCACCATTTGCGGCTAAAGTACCTTCGCCACGGCGGATCGCATGCTCGACAAGTTCAGCTGCGGTTAAATCGACAAAACGTGTAGCGCCTGTAGTCATGTTTATACCTAACTATGTGTGAGAGTTTGAACGGATAGCTCTGGGGTTATCAGTGCCCTTAAACTGAAATTATAGTAACAGAAGGTTTTAAGATATTCGAGCCCGTAAAGCCTCTAAAAACACATATATTTAAGAAAAAACATGAATAATTTCAATGATACCGGTGTCATGAAATTAGCAGAAAAGATGACACCGGTATCATCTTTTTATAATATAAAACCGCATATTATGCGGCTTTAATTACTATATATAGATGAAACTGAATATTTAGTTGAAAATGCTTTTTATATCTTGTTCGTTAAAAACATACTCTTTTAAACAGTAATGACAGTTAATATTAACAGACCCTTTTTCGGTTACGTCTTTAAGTAGTTCTTCTTGTCCAATATTAACAAGTGCAGTAATTGTTTTATCACGACTACAACCGCATTTGAATTTAATCGCTTGAGGCTCAAATACACGAGGGTTATCTTCGTGGTAAAGACGTGTAAGGACTGTATTTGCATCAAGATGTAACAACTCTTCATCTTTAATGGTGTTACTTAATGCTTCTAAGTGCGCAAAGTCTTCAATTGATTTTTGTTTATCAACTGGGAGTACTTGTAAAAATAGACCACATGCTTTTGCGCTACCTTCAGTTGTGTCGGTTGCAAACCAAAGACGTGTCTTTAATTGCTCTGATTGCTCAAAGTAACTTTCTATACATTCACTCAGAGTATCGTGCTCTAAGGGCACTATACCTTGGTAACGTTCACCCTTACTTGGTGTAATAGTGATCACCATATAGCCTTGGCCAATAAGCTCTTTTACAGTTGTACCCGTAATTTCGCTTTGCAGGCGTGCAATACCACGCATGTTTTGTTTGTCATCACCATTTATAACAGCATATTTGACAGGGCCATCACCTTGAAGCTGTACTGCAATTTCACCTTCAAACTTTAAAGTTGCGGTTAGTAAACAGGTTGCAACAAGTAGCTCACCTAGTAATGCTTTAACAGGGGCAGGGTAATTGTGGTCGGCAATCATTTCATTATAAGCATTCTCGATTTGTACGAGTTCGCCACGAACATCTAGTTCGTTGAATAAATAACGGTGAAGTAAATCTTGTTGCATGAGTGGCTATACCTAACTTGATTTCATTTTTAAAAGTTCGCGTCTTTGCTTTTTATCTGGTTTTTTATCCGGATGAGGAGCAAAAAAACTGTTATTTTTGCGTGCGATGCTGTTTTCTTCGCGTTTAGCAATACTTGCATCAGATTCTTGATACATGGTCTGTGCAATGGGGGCGCTTTGACGTTTTTCAAGCACTGTGAGTATAGTTATCAGTTTTTCATCTACACCCTGAGCAAGTTTTACTTTTGCACCAACATCTACTATTTTGCTCGCTTTTGTACGTTGGCCATTATAATGTACTTTGCCGCCTTGCACCATTTCACGTGCAACAGCACGAGTTTTATAAAATCGTGCAGCCCATAACCATTTATCTAATCGAACTTTTAACTCATCTGCATGGTCTGAGTTGGTATTAGCATTACTTTTTTTACTCATAAGGCATTTCCCCACGTTTTTATAGCTTAAAATTTATCATGAAATCATCGTAGGATGAAGGTATTACAACAGCCGTTTACTTTTTGTACTACTATGTAAAGTTAATTTAATCTGTTTACAAAGTTTAATATTAGTGTGCTTGTTGAAAGAAAAATGAAAGGGTACTATGGGTACGCGCTAACGCAGTAAATTAAAATAAGAACACTATTTATGGAACAGCAAATCCAACAACTAAAACAATTTTTAACGCGGTTACCGCATGCTAAATTAAGTGCATTAGTGACACTGTTAGTTGTTGTTTATCTTGCATTTTTATTATCAAAGCTTGTCTGGCTTTTATGGCCGAAACCACCAGTAACTCTACTTACTCCTACTCATTATGCTAATCAGCCATCTGGTGCGAGTAATAACTCAGCGCAGCATATTATTGAGCAATTTTTATTTGGTAAAAAAACTGTAACAAACAACAATAATACTGCAAAACAATCGCAGGTTATAAATAATGCGCCAGAAACACGCCTAAGTATTAATTTAACCGGTATTGTAGCTGTTAATAATGATGACCAAGCAGGCATAGCAATTATTGAATCACAAGGTAAGCAAGTAAGCTACCTTGTTGAAGAAGTTGTACTTGGCACGCGCGCTGAAGTAGCGCAGATACTGCCTGATCGTGTTATTTTAGGTATTAATGGAGGTTTTGAAACATTAATGCTTGATGGGCTCGATTTTAGTAAAAAAGTATCTATGCCTGTACTCGCTGCGCGTGACGATGCCGAAATGGGTCCGCAAAAATTAGAGCCAAGTGAATTACAAATAGACGCCACTGCAGACCCAGACGTTAAAGAAGCAATTATAGAAACACGTGAAGAGTTACTCGAAGAACCGGGCAAGTTATTTGACTATATACGTGTTTCACAGGCTATGAATGATGGTGAACTAATTGGATATCGCTTAAGTCCAGGTAAAGAACCTGAACTGTTTAAGCAAATGGGATTAAAAAATAACGATTTGGCTATTTCTATAAATGGCTATCAATTAACAGATTTAAAACAGGCTATGTCAGCTATTAACGAGCTGCGTAATAGTACAGATGCCAATATCACTATAGAACGTGATGGTGAACAAATTGATGTGCAATTTAGTCTGCAATAATTTAGCTTTGGAGTTTTAATATAATGGTTCAGGTGCTACACCTCAAAAAAATTAAAAAAGGGTTAGCTAAGTACGCGGCACTTTTTTTGGCGGCAAGTATTTCTTTGTCTGTTTCTGCTGTTGAATATGCTGCTAACTTTAAAGGCACTGATATCAACGAGTTTATTAATATTGTTGGTAAAAATCTCAATAAAACAGTAATTATTGACCCTAACGTGCGCGGCAAAGTAAATGTTCGCAGTTATGAGTTAATGGACGAAGCGCTTTATTACCAGTTCTTCTTAAATGTATTGGAAGTTTATGGCTACTCAGCTGTTGAAATGGACAATGGCATAATTAAGATAGAAAAAAGTTCAGACGCCAAAAAATCAAATGTGCCACTTATTACCGAAGGTAACGAAGCTAGCGGCGATATGATGATTACACGTGTTGTACGTGTCAAAAATGTAAGCGTACAAGAACTAGGCCCTTTAGTTCGTCAATTTAGCGATCAAAAAGATGGCGGCCATGTTGCTAACTTTAATGCGGCTAACGTAATGATGTTAACGGGGCATGCTGCATCGGTTAATCGCTTAGTTGAGATTATTCGCTCTGTTGATCAGGCGGGTGATAAGCGTGTAGACATTGTTAAGCTTAAATATGCAACAGCAGATGATGTTGTCTCTGTGGTAGACAATATTTATAAAGACAGCGGCAAAGGCAGCGTACCTGAGTTTTTAATTCCAAAAGTAGTCGCAGATGGCCGAACTAATAGCGTTATTGTAAGTGGTGAAGGCCAAGCACGTACACGTGCCATAGAGCTTATTAAGCGCTTAGATGGCGAATTAGAAAGCCAAGGTAATACCAAAGTGTTTTACCTAAATTATGCTAAAGCTGAAGATTTAGTAAAAGTACTGCAAGGCGTAAGTAAGTCACTTGTTGAAGATGCACAAGGCGGTACCACTAAGACTCGTAGCAGAAGTAACAACGAAAGCAGTATAGAAGCTCACCCAGATTCAAACTCATTAATTATTACCGCACAGCCAGACACAATGCGATCACTTGAATCTGTAATTGAACGTCTTGATATTCGCCGTGCACAAGTACTTGTAGAAGCCATTATTATTGAAGTAATGGAAGGCGACGGGGTTAACTTAGGCCTGCAGTGGATTTCTGAGCAGGGCGGTATGTTGCAATTTAACAATGGTACTACGGTTCCCGTGGGTTCATTAGCTGTTGCTGCAGAGCAAGCACAAGATACAACCGTAACTAAAACTATCATTGGTACAGAAACTGGAACCGTTACTAGTTATGACGAAACGACTGAGGGTGATTATGATGCGCTTGCTTCATTGCTGAGTGGCATTAATGGTTTAGCGCTGGGCGTTGTTAAAAATGATTGGGGCGCAATTATTCAGGCTGTTGCCACTGATACAAATTCAAATATATTGGCTACCCCTTCTATTACTACAATGGATAACGAAGAAGCCTCTATTTTAGTCGGTCAAGAAGTGCCTATTATTACAGGCTCACAAACGGGCAGTAATAATGCTAACCCATTTCAAACAGTTGAGCGTCAAGAAGTCGGTATTAAACTGATAGTTACGCCACAGATTAACGATGGCTCTGCAGTACAACTTACTATTGAGCAAGAAGTATCGAGTGTAAGTGGTGCAACTGCTGTTGATATTTCAGTTAATAAACGTGCAATCAAAACAACGGTTATGGCCGATGATGGCGGTATGGTTGTACTTGGCGGTTTAATTGACGAAGACGTACAAGAAAGTGTTTCTAAGGTACCGTTATTAGGCGATATCCCTATTTTAGGTCACCTGTTTAGATCAACAAACACAACACGCCGTAAGCGTAATCTTATTGTGTTTATTCGACCAACCATTATTCGTGATGGTGTAAGCATGAATAAGTTAAGCTTTAATAAATATAACTTTATTCGTGGTGAGCAGTTTAAACAAAAAGAAGACGGTATTGAGTTAATGCCAATGACTGATACGCCTATTTTACCTGAGTGGAATGACGAATTAGTACTTCCACCTACGTATGAAGAGTCTCTACGTAAACAAAATGCACAAGAGCGTAAAGATGACTAATGCGATTCAAGAGATAAACCAAGATGTGGTTCATCCTCAAACGCATAATCAGGATGAGCTATTAACGAGTGATGTATTAGTTGAGTTACCAGCAAAGCGTTTGCCGTTTTCGTATGCAAAACGTGCAGGTGTGTTACTTGGCAAAAATAAAGATCACCGTATAGTTTACTACCGTGGTGAGCTAGATGTGGAAGTACTATTAGAAGTACGTCGTATCGCAGGCCATGGTTTTACACTTGAGCAATTGGCTGATGATAAGTTTGAGCTATTGCTTGAAGCGTCATACCAACGTGATAGCTCTGAAACGCAACAAATGATGGAAGATATTGGCAACGAGGTTGACTTATTTTCACTTGCTGATGAGCTCCCACAAACTGAAGATTTACTTGCTGGTGACGATGACGCGCCAATCATCAAGCTTATTAATGCCATGCTTAGCGAAGCGATTAAAGAAGGGGCTTCTGATATTCATATCGAAACCTTCGAGCAAGAGCTTGTTATTCGCTTTAGGGTAGATGGCGTACTTAAAGAAGTCCTTAAGCCTAATCGGAAACTTGCGTCGTTACTTGTATCTCGTATTAAAGTAATGGCTAAGCTTGATATAGCCGAAAAACGTATCCCACAAGATGGCCGTATTAGTTTACGTATTGCCGGACGTGCAGTTGATGTGCGTGTATCAACAATGCCATCGAGCTTTGGTGAGCGTGTGGTGCTGCGTTTACTTGATAAAAATAACGCGCGTTTAAACCTAGAAGACTTAGGTATGACTGCAGAAAATCGTGCATTGTTTTCAGATTTAATTAGTAAACCTCACGGAATTATTTTAGTAACAGGACCAACAGGTTCTGGTAAAAGTACCACCCTATATGCTGGTATGAGTCAAATTAACTCACGCGATCGTAACATTCTTACTGTTGAAGATCCGATAGAGTACGAAATTCCAGGCATAGGCCAAACTCAAGTTAATGCAAAAGTTGATATGACATTTGCTCGTGGTTTACGTGCAATATTACGTCAAGATCCTGATGTAGTAATGGTGGGTGAAATACGCGACCTAGAAACTGCGCAAATTGGTGTTCAAGCGTCACTTACCGGTCACCTTGTTATGTCTACTCTGCATACTAATACTGCATCGGGTGCAATTACACGTATGGAAGATATGGGTGTTGAACCATTCTTACTTTCATCGTCGTTACTCGGTGTGTTATCACAGCGTTTAGTACGTACGTTATGTAATACCTGTAAAGAAGGTCACACGGCTGATGAGCATGAATGCCAGTTGTTAGGTACTCCTTTTGAAAGCCAACCTACAATCTACCGAGCGGTGGGGTGTGAAGAGTGTAACTTTAATGGTTACCGTGGTCGTACCGGTATTCACGAGTTACTTGTAGTTGATGAAACCATACGCGAAATGATTCACAACGGTAAAGGCGAGCAAAGCGTAGAAAAATACATTCGTAAGCGCAGCCCAAGTATTCGCCAAGATGGGTGTAGCCGTGTACTTGCAGGTAAAACAACACTTGAAGAAGTATTGCGTGTTACCCGTGAGGAAGGCTAACTATGGCGGCGTTTGAATACCGTGCCTTAGATGGCCGAGGTAAAGAAAAAAAAGGCATTTTAGAGGCCGATACAGCTAAACAAATTCGCCAAACTTTGCGTGACCAAAAATTAACGCCGCTTGAAGTTATCCCTGCGGCGCAAAGTGACAAACAAGTCAAAGGTGAAAAAGCCCCTTTATTCGGTGGCTTTTTTAAACCAACAATTTCAACCTCAGACTTAGCGCTTATAACCCGCCAATTAGCAACATTGATACAATCGGCACTCCCTGTTGAAGGCGCAGTTATGGCTGTTGCTGAACAATGTGAAAAGCCGCGTTTAAAGCGTATGCTTATGTCGGTACGTTCAAAAGTAGTTGAAGGTTACACCCTTGCCGATGGTCTTAGTGAGTTTCCTCATGTTTTTGACGACTTATATCGTGCAATGGTAGCCGCAGGCGAAAAGTCGGGCCACCTTGATCAAGTACTTAATCGTTTAGCCGACTATACCGAGCAGCGCCAACATATGCGTAGCCAAATAACTCAGGCTATGGTTTACCCTATTATTTTAGTGGTATTTGCAATTGGTATTGTGTCGGTATTACTGGGTACGGTGGTACCAAAAATATTAAAAACGTTTGAAAAAACGAAGCAAGTACTTCCTTGGACAACCGAATGGGTTATGGCAGGCAGTCATTTTGTGCAAAATTATTGGTTTATTAGTTTAATAGCTATTACAGCTATAGCCATTGGTATTAAGCATGCACTTAAGCAGCCTAAAATACGTTTTTGGTGGGATGACCGAGTGCTACATATGCCAGGTATAGGTAAAGTGGCTCGTGGTATTAACACCGCACGTTTTGCGCGTACTTTAAGTATTTTATCGTCAAGCTCGGTACCATTACTTGAAGGAATGCGTATCTCGGGTGGCGTATTAATTAACGAAAAAATTAAAAAAGCGGTTGCAGATGCATCCGACAGAGTGAG
Organism: Pseudoalteromonas sp. SG45-3; assembly: GCF_014164075.1. Lineage (NCBI taxonomy): Bacteria > Pseudomonadati > Pseudomonadota > Gammaproteobacteria > Alteromonadales > Pseudoalteromonadaceae > Pseudoalteromonas > Pseudoalteromonas sp. SG45-3. The sequence continues at coordinate 11,197 of NZ_JACJEN010000032.1, forward strand.
TGAGGGTGCAAGCTTAAGAGCTGCACTTCAGCAAACTAAGTTGTTTCCACCAATGATGCTGCATATGATAGCAAGTGGTGAAAAATCAGGTGAACTAGAGCAAATGTTAGAGCGTGCTGCAAATAATCAAGATCGCGAATTTGAGAGCATGGTTAATGTATCGCTTAAACTACTAGAGCCTGCGATGATCGCCTCAATGGCGGTTATTGTATTATTTATAGTAATGGCAATATTACAGCCAATAATGGCGATGAATAAAGCTGTTGGACTTTAAGTTAGAATAAATTTTTAAATATATTAGTGGTTTTACCTAAACCATTTTTACTTAATGTTTTTAGAATAATGAGGTAATTACGTGAATAAACAATCAGGTTTTTCTTTACTAGAAGTGATGGTGGTACTGGTTATCATCGGGATGATTATGTCAATTGTTGCACCTAACATTATGGGTCAGCAAGAAGAGGCTGCTATTGATAAAGCACATCTAGATATCCAGCAATTAGAAGATGCAATGAGCTTATACAAGCTTAAAAATAAGAGCTACCCAAGCACAGAGCAAGGTCTTGAAGCGCTAGTTACCCAAACAAGCATTGAACCGGTTCCAAAACGTTTCCCTGATGGTGGCTTTATTAATGAATTACCAGAAGATCCTTGGGGTAATACTTATCAGTTAATTAGCCCAGGTGAAATTGGCAAGTTTGATATTTTTTCTATGGGCCCAGACGGTGAAGCAGGTACTGATGACGATATCGGTAACTGGGACGAAGAAAAACAATAATGCCTAAGTACACCGTTCTGTATGAACATGTTAATGCTAGAGGCTTGCTATGAAAGCAAGCCTTAAGCAGCGCCATGCAAAAAGCAGAGGCTTTAGTTTAATAGAAATTTTAGTGGTATTAGTGATCATCGCTTTTGCCACCAAAATGGTGGTATATAGCTTAGAAGGCGGTGCTGAGGAGGAGTTAGATACTCAAGCACTAAGGCTGCATACCACCATTAATATGGCATCGGAATTTGCTATTTTAAACCAAGTTGAATTGGGATTGTTAGTTGAAGACAACACGCTAGAATACTTAGTTTTCGATGGTGAAAAGTGGATTACTTTTGACCGTGAAGATCTTTTTAAACCAATAGAATTAGACGAAAGATTAAAGCTCACTCTTAACTTAGAAGATTTAGCGTGGGCGCAAGATAACCTCTTAGAGCAATCTAACTGGCGCGAGCTTATGAGTGGCGGCGATGAAGACAGTTTACTTGAGCTTAAAAAGTTAAAAATCCCACAAGTACTTATTTTGTCATCAGGTGAGGTAAGCGCGTTTCAACTTATATTAGAGTTAAAAGAGCAAAGCGAGCCTGTGTATTACATTGAAGGTGAATTTACTGCACCAGTAAACTTTCGCCGAGAGCCAGAATAATGAAGCGCACTAAAGGGTTTACCTTATTAGAGGTGTTAGTGGCATTAAGTATTTGTGCCATGGCGGGTATAGCTGCAATGCAAGCAACAAGCGAGCATATACACCACTTAACGACTATTGAAGAGCAAACCTATGCATCTTGGGTCGCCGAAAACGTTATTATTGAACAGCGTACTAAAGGCGAACAATGGCAAGGTAAAAATAACCTTAAAGGCAGCGAAGTAATGGGCGGTGTTGAATGGTTTTGGCAGCAAGAAGTTACAGCCACTGCTGACAAAAGCTTTGTAAAACTAACCATAAATGTTTTTACGGATGAAAAATATGAGCATTCAGCATATGAGTTATCAACGTATTTAAATAAAGGCAAAAAGTAAGTGAAGCAGCGCGGGTTTACATTACTTGAAGTTATGGTTGCACTGGGTATTTTAGCTTTTGTTATTATTGCTACTCATCAAATACTCGAGACGACAACAAGAGCAAAAGATGCCTCAGATGAAAAAATTACTGAGCTAAATGGATTGCAAACAACATTTAGGTTGATGGATCAAGATTTTAGCCAAATGACCAAACGCGCAGTTCGCAATGAGTCGGGCGATGTTCAAGAGCAATACTTATTGGCTGGTCGTTATGTTTTAGAAAGCCAGTACGATGGTATTGCGTTTGTACGAGATGGTTGGATAAATCCGATAAATTTATTGCCACGTTCAGAACTACAAGCTGTTGGTTATAGAGTGATTGACGATAACCTTGAGCGTGTTTATCGGGTTTATGTTGATCAGCTTGATAATATGGAGCCGCGGGTTCAACGTGTACTGGAAAATATTGAAGAGCTTAAGTTTGAGTTTTTGGATGATAAAAACGAATGGCAAGAACAATGGGAAATTAAAGCTCTCCCTAAAGCGGTTGCTGTTACGTTGCAACAAATAAAAGCAGAGCCGATTCGTCGAGTATTTTTAGTACCAGGGCAGGGCAAGGTTGTTGCTCCACCAAGCACAACACAAGATACGAGCGTGGATAATGGTTAAGCAGAAATCATCGCGCGGCGCAGCACTTGTTATTGTTTTGTTTATTGTGGCATTAGCGGCTATTTTAGCAGTAGAAATGAGTGCTAATTTAATGGTTCAAGTGCAAAAAAGTACAAACTTGCAAGGTCACCAACAAGCTAAATGGTACGCCTACGGTGCAGAAGAGCTTGCTATTAAAGGGCTAATACAAAGCAAAAAAGATGATGCCGATAAAACAACACTCGATCAAGTGTGGGCAACTCAAGGAGATGCTTCATACCCTGTTGATAACGGCACGTTAAGTGGCAAAATTACAGATTTACAAGCATGTTTAAATTTAAATGCTTTAGCCATAGCGCCAGAAGAAAATAGCGCAAGTAAAACAAACCCTGCACACAAAGCACTCTTTGCATTACTTGAAAACATTGAAGATTTACCTGCTGACGAATCAGAAGAGACGATGGCAGATAGTGTATTTGATTGGCTTGATGAGAACAGTATTACGTATCGCTCAGGTGCAGAAGAAGACGAATATTTATCACGAGATTTTCCGTATATGACAGCCAATAGTTTATTTGCATCAACATCGGAGCTGCGTTTAGTTAAGGGCTTTAACCCATTAGTGATGGAAAAAGTATTGCCATATGTATGCGTAATACCAGGCAGTACGCTTTTATCAATTAACGTAAATACATTATTGCCAGAGCAAGCGCTCATACTCAGTGCCTTGATAGAAAGCTTAAGCTTATCTGGCGCAGAAGCGGTGTTAGGCGCAAGACCGCAAACTGGCTTTGACACCATCGATGAATTTTTTGAACAGGTGAAGCAGCAAGGCGGTACTAATACTGACTCAATAAAAAGTCTATTTAGTATTAAAAGCGAATATTTTAAATTACAAACGCAGGCAAACTTTGTCGACCTGCGTTTTTCGATGACCACATTACTGCACGCTAAAGATGGCGACGTAACGATACTGGCGCGAAAATTTGGAGGCGTACAGTGACAGAAATACTGTTGATCCGCACGGGTCAAACCGAACAAGAATTACTTAACTGGTTAATTTACTCACCACAAGAACAAGAAATAATAGCCAGTGGCGAGTTACCAAATGCAGAGCATTTAAGTGAGCTAAGCGAAAAAGCACTTACCCGAGAAGTTGTCGTGTTATTACCCAGTGATCAAGTGCAATTAAAAACGGTCGCTTTGCCAACAAAATGGAATCGCAAGCTTGAGCAAGCATTGCCATACATGCTTGAAGAAGATATAGCATGTGACGTAGATGAACTGTTTATAGCTGTAGCGCAGCCGACAATGCTTGGTGAGCAACATGCAATTCGTGTAGCAATGACAGACCGTGAATGGTTTGAACAATGGCTTGCATTATTTGCTGAGCATAATCTATCAGTATACAGAATATTACCCGATGCTTTGTTGCTACCGCTTGCAGATGATGGCGCCGTAACTGCTATTGAGCTCAACAACCAATGGTTGTTTAAGCAAGGGCAATGGCATATTAGTGCGGTTGAATCTAGTTGGTTGAATGGCTATTTATCAGCCATGGGTAACCCCGACATTAAACATTTTAGTCCTGCTAATCAGTTTCCTGAAAGCGTTAACTTACAAGCCCAAACAAGCGATTACGACTTACCTTTAGCATTATTTGCAAAACAGTTAGATAGCGTTAATTTTAACTTACGCCAAGGTATGTATCAGCTTAAAAAACAAAGCGCTTTGTGGTGGGGTTACTGGAAAGGCGCCGCAATTATAGCAAGTGTTGCATTGGTTTCTACAATTACAATAAAAGCCATTGAGTTACACCAACTTAATACACAAGTAGAAGTAGCTAAAGCTCAAGTAGTCGACAGATATCAAAAAGCATTTCCGGGGACTAAAGTTCGCCCTAATCTAATTAAAAGCCAAATTAAAGGCGCGTTAGATAAAATACAAGGCTCAAGTGAATCCGGCTTTTTAGACTTAACGACTAATTTGGTTGATGTATTTTCGCAAGTCAGCGAATTTACACCTGAAACACTTCGTTATGACAAACGTCGCAATGAGCTGCGCATTCGTGCACGGGCTAAAGACTTCCAAACTTTTGGTAAAGTAAAAATCATACTTGAAAAGCAAGGTTTAACTGTTGAGCAAGGGTCTTTAAATAATGACGGTGATTATGTCGTAGGTGAAATTAAACTGCGAGGTGCAGTATGAAAAAGCAGTTAATGAAACAGTGGCGTTCGCTTAAAGAGCAAGAACAACAATTGGTAATGGTCGCTGGTGGTGTGTTTATTATTTTTGTTTTAGTAATGGGAATATTTAGGCCATTAAATAACGCGATAGAAAAAGCACAGCAATCTCAAATTAAACAACAAGAGCTATTAGCTTGGGTTGATGACAGTATTGTTAAGCTAAAGGCTGCAGGCAACACCAGTGTTGCTAGCAATACAAACTTAAGCCAAGTGGTAAACTCTACTCGTGGACGCTATAAAATCAATATTAGTAAAATGCAGCCCAGTAGTGATTCACTTCGTTTGACGCTCGACTCAGTAGAGTTTAATCAGTTAATAGAATGGCTAGATGAGCTAGTAAATCAGCATGGTTTAAAAATTGAAAATTTAGATTTAAGTCGCGATGATAAATCAGGCTATGTGCGCGTAAGCCGTTTAGTATTAGAGAATTAATTAATGAAAAAAATAATAACGTTATCGGCTGTCTTTTTAATTAGTTTTATTGTGTTTTGTATTATTAAATTACCAGCCAGTATTGCGCTTGATATAGCAAAGCCGTATTTTCCAAAGCAATTAGAAGTTGGGCAAACTGTAGGCACTGTTTGGCAAGGTCAAATGATGCAAGTTCGTTTTGATGGTGAGCAGTTAAATAATGTGCGTTGGGATATTGCGGGCTGGAAATTATTTACAGGCAAACTAAATGCGAACATAAAATTTGGTAATCCACGAGAACGCAGTGATATTTCGGGTTACGCAGATATAAGTTATGGGTTTTTTAATAAAAAAGTAATAGTGACTGATGCCCTAGTGCGCTCAACAGTAGAGCGTGCAATGCAACGTGTGCAACTTCCTCTGCCTGTTACCGCTAAAGGGCGTGTGATATTAGAACTTGATGAATACAGCTCAGGCGCACCTTATTGTGATTCACTAAAAGGTGAAATAGCGAGCCCTAATATTGATGTTCAAGGCTTAAATGGATGGTTTAATATTGGACCTCTAGCAGGTAAGTTAAGCTGTAAGTCGGGTGATGTTGCTATATTAATTGACCCAGATAATACGCTTGGCCTTGAGGCCGATGCTACACTTAAAGCTAATTTCGACTTTAGAGTGGCAGGTTATGTAAAACCAGATGCCAGCTTACCTAAAGATGTACATGATGCGGTTAAGTTTTTAGGCCGACCAGATAACCAAGGTCGCTACCCGCTCAACTTTTAATGTTTTAATATAAAGAGTTTTAATGCAAATACCCCAATTTACTGAGTTGCACGCAAAGCAGCTCAGCTCATTTTTAAATACCCAATCTCAAGCAATGACCCTTGTACAAAGCCAAGGCTATTTATTTGGTGTAATTTGTTCGCCTAACCCATTAGATGTACATGAGTGGCTTGAGCAGATATTGCCAAACACAGCTAATGATTTAGATGAAGAAATGCTTTTTTTGTTTATGGCGCTTTATCACAAAATTAGTGAGCAGGTGTTCGAAACTGGATATAAATTACCAGACACATTTGATGCTGAATTTTGTAAGTCGTGGAGTAAAGGCTTCTTAGTTGCAACGAAAGCTTATGCAGAACCTTTGTTAAATGCACCGCAATTAGACGTTGATTTTAAACAAGCATTAGAAAGTGCGTTAAGCACACTAAGCTTTTTTGCACTCGACCAGCTAGCAATAGCTCAGATTGCCAAACAAAATAACATGACAATAGAAGCTTTGTGTCAGTATCAGTATGAATCTATGGGTGACTTTGCATTAGGGTTTGCTGAACTAATTGAAGTGGTCGCAATTAATAGTGGCTTGATAACCGACGAGAGTTGGGAAGAGTAATTATTAGAGCTAGGCGCTTAGTTTAATCTAAGTGCCTAGCTCTAATATAATATCCGTACAGCCTTGTTTGCACTTTACTATGCCTTTACCAGGTTCACTGGTGGCTAAATCAAGTGTTAAAACCCCATTACACTTCTCACACTTTAATGTTTTGCCTTGCGCTAATTGCTTGAGCATATTGCGCTGCTTATGAAATGAGTCGCTTGCTTTTTTATTTAATCCTGAAAAATCCACTACTTTGCTCGCTTTTGCTCTAATGCTTCAGTCACTATTTTACATACCGTATTTAAACGGTCGTCATAAAAATAAAGGTTTAAGTCACGCTCACGACAATAGCGTAGGTGAAATAACTGAACAGAGTCATCTGTTGTAAACGTTTTTTCTACATACTCACCTTCAGATTCAGATAGTTTAAGTTGACTGCTGATCCTATTTTTCGCCATATTTGCAGCGGGGCTTCTGTTGACCTTGCTTGCATCACTTAAAAAGCCAATGCCTTCACCTAGTAACCTTTCGCGAGGTTCTTTTATAAGTGGGTGATCGATTGTAAAAAAGGCAAGGATCACAACTACCAAAATAATAAATTTTTTCATGGATACGTAAACCTTGATCTAAGTAGGGTTGAATTACCATGCAGTGTAATAAACTGCATTTTAAAAGCAAGTAACTGGGATGAATAAATTATTAGCAATCTATGCCAGTAATTTTAACCAACATTGTTATAATGGTTAACAGCAGTCAGATATTTCTGAAATATCTGAAAGTATTCGAGAAGGCAATTTATTAAAGTAAATATGCCTAGCAAGTAACTTGCTAACTTTAAGTATAGAGTACTTGAGTATTGCTGGATTTTTATTTCCAAGCGGCGTTGAGGAACTTCGATGGACAAGCAAATTAAAGTAAAGAATATCCCTGTAGAGGTGAAAATCCAAAAACCGGATTTAAGCCGTCAAGATGATAGGTTCAATCCCCGAAATCGTATTTATGTGCGTGCTGTAAAAGGTCTACATCAATTACTTAGACAGCGCATTGGCTTCTTAGGCCTGCTTGCGTTTATGTTACTACCTTGGATTAATTTTAATGGCCAGCAAGCTGTGCTGTTTGATCTAATTGGTCAAAAATACAATATTTTTGGTTTAACGCTATGGCCTCAAGATTTTACTATATTAGCGTTTATTTTTATGTTGGCAGCATTTGCGTTGTTTCTAGTGACCACCTTCTATGGACGGGTGTGGTGTGGCTACACATGTCCGCAAACTGTTTGGACTTTTATTTTTATTTGGTTCGAAGAAAAGCTTGAAGGCACGGCTAATCAACGTAAAAAACTCGATCAACGACCCATGAATTTTGATAAGTTTTGGCGTAAGACGGCAAAGCATACTAGTTGGGTATTGTTTTCGTTGTATACCGCTATTTCTTTTGTGGGTTATTTTACGCCAATAAGGGAGTTACTCCCTGACTTTGTAACGTTTGATGTAGGCGGTTATGCACTAGTCAGTATTATTTTCTTTGCTGCATGTACTTATGGTAATGCCGGTTGGATGCGAGAAATTATGTGTTTACACATCTGTCCTTACTCTCGTTTTCAATCAGCTATGTTTGATAAAGACACATACACCGTAACGTACGACGAAAGCCGAGGTGAAAGCCGTGGTCCTCGTTCACGTAAAGTAGACCATAAAGATTTAGAACTAGGCGACTGTATAGACTGTAACTTGTGCGTTCAAGTGTGCCCAACAGGTATTGATATTAGAAATGGGCTACAAGCTGAGTGTATCAACTGTGGTGCATGTATTGATGCGTGTGATGGCGTAATGGATAAAATGGAATACCCGCGTGGGCTTATTTCATATACGACAGAGCGAAATCTCGAAACCCCAGAAAATAAAACGAATCCACTGCGAGCTAAAATTATTGGTTACACGGTCATACTTGTTGTGCTTACGGGAGCGCTTGTCGCTAATATAGCACTGCGTAAAACAATGGACTTTGATATTATTCGTGACCGAAACCAATTATATCGTGTCGATTTTGATGGTTTAGTAGAGAACACCTATACATTAAAGGTAATTAATAAAGCGCAGTACGAGCAAACCTTTAATATTAAAGTACAAGGGTTAGATAACTTTAAGTATATTGGTAAGCAGTCATTTACTGTGCAGGCAGGGGAATCTCATAACGTACCATTGTCACTTGTAATGGACCCTTATGATTTGAAGGCGCCGATGACTGAGTTTAACTTTGTGCTTTCACCGGTAGATGAGCCGGATGAGACAATATCGCAGTCGAGTAACTTTTTTAAAGCGCGATAATCGCAACTTACCTTAATTAGGTAAGTTGATATAGCAATTAACAAAAGCGGGTATATAACCCGCTTTTATTTTATATAAGAAGAGTATGAGTAAATTTAGTTTTATTGACTTAACACCTGATCTAATACTCGATGCAATAGAAAGCGTAGGTGTGTACGCCGAATCTGGTTTATTAGCGCTCAATAGCTATGAAAACAGAGTGTACCAATTTAAAGCGGATGATGGCCTGCGTTACGTAGTGAAGTTTTATCGCCCAGAGCGCTGGAGTAAAGAGCAAATTCAAGAAGAGCATGACTTTGCATTTGAACTAGCGGATGCAGAAGTACCCGTTGTTGCCCCTATTTTATATAATGGGCAAAGCTTGTTTGAACACGAAGGGTATTTGTTTGTGTTGTTTCCAAGTGTAGGCGGGCGTTTATTTGAGGTTGATAATTTAGATCAGCTTGATGTAATGGGGCGATTGATTGGCCGTATGCACCAAGTAGCTAAAACAAAACCTTTTACTTATAGGCCAACAGTTACCTGCGAGGAGTATTTGCATACAGCCAAAGTTCATCTTCAAAAAAGTAACTTAGTGCCCATGGGAATAAATACTGCTTTTTATACTATTTTAGATTTAGTGATAGAGCAGGCGCAAAAACAGTATAAAGATGTGCAAAGTATTCGCTTACATGGTGACTGCCACGTTGGTAATATTTTATGGGCAGGTGATGCGCTAATGTTTGTTGATTTAGATGACAGCCGCCAAGGTCCTGCAATCCAAGATTTATGGATGATGCTCAGTGGCGATAGAGCGACGCAACTGTTACAGTTAGACACCCTTGTAAATGCGTATGAAGAGTTTTGTGATTTTGATCACTCTCAACTCAAATTAATTGAACCGCTGCGAGCAATGCGTATTATTCATTATATGGGATGGGTAGCTAAACGATGGAGTGATCCTGCTTTTGTGCGGAACTTTACATGGTTTGCTGATGACAAATACTGGGAGCAACAAATTTTAGCACTGAAAGAGCAACTTGCAGCATTGCAAGAAGCACCGTTAAAGTTATTGCCGTAATATTTTATTTAAAGACAAGTACAACGAGATACAAATGCTTAAAAAATTAAAACTGAGTTTATTACTTTTATGTTTACCATTTGCAGCACTTGCTGCACAGTTTGAAGTTGATAATCAATACACTGTTATAGATGTAGACAAAAGCAAGTCACCGCAAGTAACTGAGTTTTTCTCATTTTACTGTCCACATTGCTTTAAGTTTGAACCAGTAGCAAAAGCAATTGAAAAAGGCTTGCCAGAAGGCGCTGAGTTTATTAAAAACCACGTTAACTTTTTAGGTGGCGTGTCACCACAAGCACAAAGTAATTTAAGCTTTGCTTACTTAATTGCTAAGCAGCATGGTCAGGCGCAAAGTATTAGCGATCAAATTTTTAAAAGTATCCATGTTCAACGTGCACCATTAACTGAAATGAAAGACGTTAAAAAATTACTTGAAGTAAATGGTATTGATAGCGCAACATTTGATCAAGAGATTGCAAGCATGCCTGTTATTTCAGCTGAGCAAGCAATGCAAAACAAACAGAATAAATATTCAAAATTAGGCGCACTTACAGGTGTACCTACTTTTATTGTTAACGATAAATATAAAATAAACCTCAACACCATCAAAAATCAAAAAGAACTTGATGAGTTAGTAGCGTTTTTATTAGCACTATAAATTTCGGAGCATAATAATGATTAAATTAGTTAAAGCAGGTTTGCTTGCAATATTACTTCCTATGGCAGCAACAAGCTTTGCAGCAACGTATGAAGAAGGCGTGCATTACGACGTAGTTTCTGAGCGTGCAACTAAAAAGCCAGAGGTTAAAGAGTTCTTCTCATTTTACTGCCCTGCATGTAATAACATGGAAGCACTAATTGGTGAGTTTAAGCCTAAGCTTGATAAAAACGTTAAATTTAAAAAGAGCCATGTTGATTTTGTAGGTGTACGTGACCCAGAAAACCAACAGATGATGAGCCAAGCACTGGCGACAGCTGAAGTGCTTCCACAAAAAGATCAGATTATTTCTGCAATCTTTAATCATATCCATACAAAGCGCGCTAAATTTAATGAGCTTGCAGATGTAAAAGATATATTTGTAGCGCAGGGCGTTGATGGTGATAAGTTTGATAAGCTGTTTAAAAGCTTCTCGGTACGTACGCTGAGCTCTAAAATGAAACGCGACCAAGACTACTTTAAAGAAAAAGGCGCACTACGTGGCGTACCTACCTTTATTGTAAATGGTAAGTACAAATTAAACCTAGGTCGTGAGTCGGGTATTACTAAACCTGAAGACATTAGCAAATTAATAAATTACTTAGCTAACAAGTAAGTTTAGCTAAAACAAAAAAAGCTCCTTAAGGAGCTTTTTTTATGGGTAACGTTTACTGAACGTATTTATTTGCGCTGTAAGAAAACGCCCGACTCAATGTGATGCGTATAAGGGAACTGATCAAATATAGCAAAGCGCTTAACGTTATGCGTACGTGTTAAGTGATCAAGGTCACGCTCAAGAGTTTCAGGATTACAGGATATATAAATTATGCTTTCGTAGTTAGCCACTAAGTCACACGTTAATTCATCCATGCCCGCGCGTGGTGGATCAACTAATATGGTTTGGCAGTCATAGCTTTTTAAATCAATACCATCTAAACGAGAGAAAGTACGCTCGCCATTCATTGCTTGAGTAAACTCTTCACTAGACATACGAATAATATCTAAGTTCTCTACGTTGTTTTTAGCAATGTTGTATTGAGCAGAGTGAACAGATGATTTTGATATTTCCGTCGCTAATACTTTATTAAAAGAACCTGCTAATGCAATTGAAAAGTTACCGTTACCACAATACAATTCTAGTAAATCATTTTTAAGTGGTTTACATAAATCTTGTGCCCACTCCAGCATATTAATATTTACTTTTGCATTAGGCTGAGTAAAGCTATTTTCTACTTGTTGATAAATAAGCTCTTGCCCATTAACTGTTAAACGTTCAGTTACAAAGTCATCACCTAGTACTTCTTTTTGTTTGCGAGCACGACCTATAAAGTCAATTTTGTATTTACTGCTAAGCTTTTCTTTCAGTGCTTTAATTTCACTTAACCATTCATCATCCAGTGGTTTGTGATAAAGCAAGCTTACTAAAATTTCACCGCTTAGCGTTGATAGGTAATCGATTTGAAATAACTTACGGCGTAATATTTCACAAGGCTTAAGATTTTCAATCATCACCTGCATTATTTCACCTACTAGAGGCGCTGCTGGGTCAAATGTATCAACACGGATTTTTTCTTTTGTTTGTTGATCAAACATAATGTGAAACAGATCATCACCGTCGTGCCATACTCTAAATTCAGCACGTTGGCGGTAGTTAGTTGGCTCTGAGCTAAATACTTCTAATTGCTCCACACCAAAACGTTGAAACTGCGTACTAATTCGCTGCTCTTTTTCACTTAACTGCGCTTGGTACTGTGTGGTATCTATTTTAATAACTGCCATTAACGCTACTACCTTATCTAAGATCTGTTTATCGGCGCTATTGTAGGGAGCGCTGCGTATTTGTCTAGTTTTGGCTAGCATTTATGCTGTTTTATTGAACATTGTACTTTAGTTTTTGTTGTTATAGCCGATAATAAACTACGCACGCTTAGGAGACGAATCATGAAAATAGGTAATTATGGCTTTACGCCAAACAACAACATCAATAAATTCAATAATAAAGCTGATATACAGCAACCTACAATTACGTCTCCTCAAGATAGCTATCAACAACGAGGCCGAGAGTTGGCCGCAAAGGTGCTTGGCGATAAAATGGCTGAGCAGCTTGGATTACCTATCGCAGAAAAAAAAGCAGATAAACCACTATTTGATTTTGATGAAATAGTAAAAAACGTACTCGATTTTGTAAGTAGTGCTGTAAATAAAGCAAAAGCTAACGGCGCTGATGACGAAAAGCTCAAAGATATGCTAGGCGATGCGCGCAAAGGAGTCCAAATAGGGATTGATGACGCTGTTGATGAACTCAAAGGTACAGGCGTATTTAATGGTGACATGGAAGAGGGCATTAATAAGTCCAAAGAGGGAATTTACAATGGGCTGGATAAGTTTGAAGAGTCGTTATTTAACCCACAACCTGCCAGCGTAAATATAAGCCAGGCCCAATACGTCAGTATGACGAGTAATGCAGAGTATAAATTTACTACAGCAGAAGGCGATGAGGTAAGTATTAGCTTTGCTGATGCATTTGAATCTCAATCGGCAAGTGGCTATCAGCAAAATAGTAATAGTGAGTCGTTTGCAAGCTCATCATCGCAATCTCGACAGGTATCATTTTCGATGTCGGTAAATGGTGACTTAAACGAGCAAGAGCAAGAAGCTATTAATGCGATGATGGAAGACTTACAAGATTTAAGTAAAACCTTTTTTGGTGGTGATTTAGATGAAGCATTTGAACAAGCGCAAGAGCTGAGTTTAGACAGCGATCAGCTGGTGGCTTTTTCTATGGATTTACGCCAAACAAAAACAATAGCAACAGTTAAAAGCTATGAAGGATATAAACCAGCACCAGAAAAACAAGTAGCAGAGGGGTTAGCCCCTTTTAATGACGACCTTAAAAATGCTTTTGAAAAAGCGGGTGAGCTTGGATTACAAAATCAGCTAGCTGGCATTCTCCAATGGTTAAATCAAGATCAGGAACAAATAGATAAGTTAGTAGATTATACAGAGTCTATGTTCGAAAACCTTAATCAGTTAAATTCAGCAGCCGACAGGCTTACTGATTTAGAAGCCACGCAAAGTTAAACTACTTTCTTTTATAAAAACCTCATGGCAAACTGCCGATCTTAAAGTAAAGTAGGAACGGTAGTTTGTCAGCGCATATAATGGTCTTTGATTCAGGTATTGGTGGAACTACTGTACTTGAACATATCAAGCAAAGTATCCCCAATGCTCAGTACAGCTATTTTATGGATAATGCATTACTACCTTATGGTGCTCAATCCCAACAAACTATAATTAACCGATTATGTTCACTTATTCATTTCATCAAAGCCAACACGCTTAACGTCGATTTAATTGTAATAGCGTGTAATACAGCTTCTACATCTGCACTCAGCGCTGTTCGCCAAATTACGGATATTCCTATTGTAGGTGTTGTGCCAGCAATAAAGCCTGCGGCAGAATTAACACGCTCAAATCATATTGGCTTGTTAGCCACGCCGGCAACGGTCGCCAGTTCATACACAAAAACATTAATTGCTGAACATGCACGTAATGTAATCGTTAACCTTTATAGCAGTGTTGAATTAGTAACGTTAGCTGAGGAATGCTTTTTTACAGGCTCTTTAGATACAAATAAGTTGTATCAAGTACTCGATGAACTACATATAGATAAAACTATAGATGTACTTGTACTAGGGTGTACGCACTTTCCGATATTAGCAGGGCCGATTAGTCAGTACTTTGAAGGGAATGTAAAATTACTTGATTCAGGTGTAGCGATAGCAAATAGAGTCAACTTCCTACTTAACCAACTTAACTTATGTATGGATAAACAAACAGACATAAAAAAGCCGCTGCAATATTATGCAACGGCTGATGTGTTTAGCAATAAGCTAGCGGTAAAGCTAGTTACACTGACTGATCCGTCTCAGTACGTAGAGCATTAGAATCATCTTCTTGTTTTTGTTTTGCTTCACGTACCTTCAAAGTACGTTGTTGGAACTCGCTATCGTTCAAGTTAGCAATTGCATTGTCTGCATCAGCTTGCGCCATTTCAACAAAACCAAAGCCACGACGTTTGCCAGTATTCTTATCCTTTAATAAACGAACATTGAATACTTTGCCTTGTTCTTCAAATAATGCACGAACCACACCTTCGTTTGCACGATAAGGAAGGTTACCAACATAAAGCGTTTTTGTTTTAACTTCAGCTTCTTCAGTCACATCAGATGATATTGCAGCAATAGCAATCGCACCAATTAATAAACCAGCACCAAATAGTAATGCAGGGTTTAAAGCTAAGCCGCCTAAAGCAAACTCAACAACAACAAAACCAACTACAGCAAGAATAACAGAGAAGATAAAAGATTTTTGATCGGGTAATTTCATTTTAGATCTACCAATAAACAGGAAATAAACATTAATTTAACATTGTGAACTTGCTATCTTAACGCCTAAATCAAACATAGCAATGATATTTGTATTAAATAATAAATAAGAGCATAAAAAAGCATCATCTTAGAGGGGTTTTCATGTGGTTTTACGTGGTTTTGTTCTATTTTTGTTCGAACAGTAAAAAGATCTAAAAAAAGGGTTGATCTGTTTTTGGATCTCCCTATAATGCGACCCCACTGAGACGGGAAACGCCGAAGCATAGCAAGGCACGAACTACTCACAGAGTTAAATAAAACTTCGGTTTTAAATCTTCCAAAAGAAAATTTAAAACAAAGTATTGACTCGAAAAATAAAGGGTGTATTATTCGCATCCCTTGAGACGCTAAAGCGACTCAAAACGTTCTTTAACAATATAAAGCAATCATCTGTGTGGGCACTCGTACAGATTGAGTTCTAACAGCC
>NZ_JACJEN010000033.1:0-26044 GCF_014164075.1 Pseudoalteromonas sp. SG45-3
TATTATCTTCAATTGGGTATATTTCACCAGCTCAATATGAAACAGACTACTATGATAATTTAAACGAGTCAGGTAAAGTGGCCTGACTTAAACAAACTGGTCTCCGATGAACTCGGGGCGATTCAAAATGATCGTAATCTTGTCTGAACTAATACAGTTCAATGCTGTTCTTGGAAACTTAAGGCGTTAATAACTAATCCGTGAGGCGTTAGCAAAGAATCAACTTTCTGGTTAAGTTCTTATAAATAAAAAAGCGAGTAAATATAAATCCACTCACTTTATAATTTTGTTAGCTAGGTCTTAACCATCACTAGTAATTTTATCGATTAACTCACTAAGCACGGCTTCAGCTTTACTTGTTTCTACTTGGCAAGTACCTGCATTTAAATGGCCGCCGCCGCCGTATTTAAGGCACAGTTCGCCAACATTGGTGTTTGAACTGCGGTTAGTTATTGATTTACCTATGGCATACACTACATTTTGCTTTTTAAGGCCCCACATTTTATGAATCGAGATATTGCAGTCGGGGTACATGGCATAAATAACAAATCGGTTTGTGGCGTAAATTGTTTCTTCTTGAGTTAAATCAAGGACCACTAAGTTTTTATGGACGGTAGCGCATTGAGAAATTTGCTCTTTGGCTTTTTCGTTATGCTCGTTATATAAAGCAACACGTTCGGCTACGTCTTCCATTTGTAGGATTTCTTCGATGCTCTGATCTTTACACGCATCAATCAGTTTCATCATTAATTGGTAATTTGAAATTTTAAACTCGCGAAAACGGCCAAGTCCAGTTCGCGCATCCATAATAAAGTTCATTAATACCCAATCGGTTGGGTTTAATATTTCGTCTTTTGAAAACTGAGCAGCATCGCCTTTGTCTACCGCGTCCATCATTTCAACAGAAATATTTGGAAGTTTTTCAGCGCCGCCATAATAGTCATAAACTACGCGAGCTGCTGATGGGGCTTTTGGGTCAATAATATGGTTTTTTATGTCGCTTGAGTTGCGAACGGTTTCGCTAAGGTGATGATCGAATGCTATATGACAGCCTGCAACGTAGGGGAGGTTGGTCGTAATGTCGTTTTCGGTAATGTCTATTTTGCCATCTTGCATGTCTTTTGGATGAACAAATAAAATATCGTCAATTAGGTCTAAGTCTTTGAGCAATACGGCACAAACTAAGCCATCAAAATCGCTGCGAGTGACTAGTCTAAATTTATTATTGGGCATAGCTATTCCATCTTTTTAATTGAATTATCAATTAAGTGTAACAGCTAAATTTTTTTTTGAGAGGTAAGCTTAAAAAAATTATAAAAAAAAGCCAAAACGTTAGTTTTGGCTTTTACTTAGCAAGTTTGTATGTGTGGTAAATAGGTTATGCGCCTGGGCCACATTCCATACATGAATTTACAATGTCTGGGCCAAATTTAAGTTTGGCGTTTAAGTCGCGAAGAGCGGTGCGTAACCCTTCTTCAATTACTGGGTGGTAAAATGGCATATCAAGCATTTCTGGTACGGTCATTTTGTTGCTACCGAGCTTATAACCAAGATGACGCATATAACAACTTTACACCGATAATAAGTTTTTAGTGGACTGTTGAACAATGTCCATTTGTTTGTGCATTAAATCTCGAACAGCCCTGAGTTCTCGGGGATAAATATAGCCTCCAGAGAGTATATCTAGACTTAGCATTTCAGCTAACCGGCGTGCATCACTATGCTCGTTGGTATATTTTTAACCAGAGTATTGCTGGGTTGCAGCTGGATTCGCTAAGTGAAGTTTAAACTTTGCAGCTATTAATGCATCAACTAACCAATACAAATTAAATGTTGATTCAACAACAAGTCCTGCTAGCTTGTATTTATAAGGGGCTAAAAAGATAAAATGACAGAGATGTCATTATTTAAACGATTGCAGTTAAGCGTTTCACCCTGTTCATTAATGATAGGAATTACACTATTATTTGAATGCAAGTCAACTCCACCCCACCATATAGTTTTATACTAAGCTCCTCTGATAACGTTTATGTCTTGGTCAACATAACTATATCGAAAAACTCTAGGAGCTTTGTATATGATCATCAAATTTTGACTTTATACATCACAATTTTGCCTTGTCATTGTGCTATTTTCTTAGCGCTATAATAGATCACTTATTTAATGCAATTGCTATTAGTTGATTGAGCGTAGCCCATTTTTGTTTGTTCCTTTTTTAGTCTCTTTCATCAGTTTTTGTTCAGTTTGCTTATTATAGTGTGTCCCTAGAGTAGATTATTAATTGCTCGAGCTTGGGTTAGTATATGCTTTCACCTTGCTTTTGCTCACTCAAAAGAAAGGGAAATACGATAATGAAACAAATGGCTTCTTTTTTTCATTTATTAATGCGCGCTTTTTTACCGATCAGTGCATTGATTGTGTTAGTGCTAGTTCTGTTTTTAAATCCTTATAATTACCTCTCAATATTCGTCATCATTATTGCTGGTTTTTTTGTGGCACTAGGCATTAAAGACAGGTTGCAAACTAGTAGCACGTTGCTTAGAAATTATCCGGTAATAGCATGGATAAGGCACATATTTTACGACTTACGACCATTTTTACGCCAATACATTGTGGAGGATGATTTAGAAGGTACACCTTACAGTTTTGAAGCGCGTAATCTTATTTATGCTCGCTCGCAAGGTAAAAGTGATACGCGGCCTTTAGGTACAGAACGCAACGTAAAAGAAGATGGTTATACGTGGGTTTGCCACTCTATGGCACCTAAATCTCAGCCAGATACTAAGCCAAGGGTAACTATTGGTAATGAGCAATCTAGCCAACCTTATGAAGCATCCTTATTAAATATATCGGCAATGAGCTTCGGTGCATTATCGGGTAGAGCAGTTGAGGCATTAAATAAAGGCGCTAAAATAGGTGACTTTTATCATGATACCGGGGAAGGAGGGCTTAGTGAGTATCATAAAAAGCATGGTGGCGACATTGTATGGGAGTTAGGCACTGGCTACTTTGGTTGTCGCGACGAGCACGGCAATTTTGATCCAAAGCAGTTTGCTGATACTGCACAAAGTGAACAAGTAAAAATGACTGAAATAAAACTCAGTCAAGGTGCTAAACCAGGCCATGGTGGCTTGTTACCAGGCTCTAAGGTAACTGAAGAAATAGCCCGCACCCGTAAAGTTCCCGCTCATGAAGATTGTTTGTCGCCCGCTGGGCACTCTGCTTTTTCAACACCCGTTGAATTACTTGAATTTGCACAACATATGCGTGAGCTTTCTGGCGGTAAGCCAGTAGGGTTAAAGCTGTGCGTTGGTATGCCCCACGAGGTTATGGCGTTGGGTAAAGCTATGCTTAGCACTGAAATTTACCCTGATTTTATTGTGGTCGATGGCGCAGAAGGCGGTACGGGCGCTGCACCTAATGAATTGTCGGATTGGGTTGGTATGCCTTTAGAGGATGGTTTAGTAATGATGCAAAATATGTTAGTGGGTACGGGGTTAAGGAAGCATATAAAGCTCGGTGCCAGTGGTAAAATTTATAATGGTATGGGCATGGCTAAGCATATTGCTTTAGGCGCTGATTGGTGTAATGCCGCGCGTGCGTTTATGTTTTCCATTGGTTGTGTGCAAGCTAAGCGTTGTGACAAAGGGACGTGCCCTACGGGGATCACCACCCAAGATCCACAGCGCCAACGCTCGTTAGATATAGAAATACAATCACAAAGAGCAGCGCTGTTTCATTCTAAAACGTTAGCTGCATTAGGTGAAATTGTGGGCTCCTGCGGTGGCGTTCATCCTAGTGAGTTAGATCCCCATCAAATTATAACGCGCATAGATGCAGCACAATCTAAGTCAATTATGGAAGTCCATCCATTTTTACCTCCTAACAGTTTGCTTGATACCCCTGGCGATACAGCGTATTGCGATTGGTGGGAAGCTGCTTCTAAAGATACATTTAAGCCAATTAAAAATTTAACCGATGCAATGGGAACAACGTTATTAGCACATAAAAGAGGACATTACTAATGAGTACAACAGTTTCACACGTTATAGCAGACACTCTCGTACAAGCGGGAGCAAAACGTTGTTATGGTATTGTTGGCGACACAATAAATCATTTTACTGATGCGATTAGGCACACCGATTTAAAGTGGGTCAATGTACGTCATGAAGAAGTAGGTGGCTTTGCCGCCGGTGCAGAAGCTTATATGACAGAGCAGCTTGCTGTTTGTGCTGGAACGTGTGGACCTGGCAGCTTACATTTTGTAAATGGTATTTTTGAAAGCCACCGTAATGGTGCCCCTGTTGTTTTAATAGCCTCCAACATTGATAGGGCGGAGGAAGGAATGGATTTTCCACAAGAGTTGGACCAAACCAAAATTTACGAGCAGTGCTCTGTATTTTGTAAGCGTATTAGCCACCCAGATCAAGCTCGGCGTATCGTAACCCAGGCAGCTCAAGCGGCATTGGCACACAAGGGGGTGGCGGTGGTTGTAGTTAATGGCGATGTATTTAAGGAGAAAATAGATGATGATTTGCCTTGGTCGGTTCACCAGCCTCAACCGGTTATTCGTCCAAGTGACGACGAACTCAAAAAGCTTGCTGGTATGATTCTCGATGCAAAGCGCATTACCATTTACGCAGGTATTGGCGCCCGAAAGGCGCATGATCAACTTATTACTTTGGCAAAAAAGTTAAACGCTCCGATAGCTCATAGTTCGCGAGCAAAAGAATTTGTAGAGCCTAATAACCCTTTTAACATTGGTATGACAGGGATTTTAGGAAATCTTGCAGGAGTGCAAGCAATGAGCGATTGCGATTTGTTAATTTGCTTAGGTTCTGACTTTGCCTATACCCAATTTTATCCTGAAAAAGCCCTTATTGTGCAAATCAATAAAGAGGCTAACCATTTAGGGCGCCGTTCGCCTATCGAACTTGGTTTAGTGGGCGATGTTAAAGATACTTTAGCTGCGTTAACCCCACTACTTGAACAAAAATCAGATAATAGACATTTGAATGAATCGCTTGAGCAGTGGAAAAAAGACACTCAGGGCTACAATAAAAAGGCAAAACACGACTCTGACCTTATTCACCCGCAGTACCTGGCGCAGCTACTCAGTGAACAGGCCACTGATAATGCTATTTTTACCGCCGATGGAGGAAGTCCAATGGTTTGGTTATTAAGGCATTTAAAAGCTACAGGAGAGCGCCGTTTTTTAGCCAGTTTATTGCATGGTACTATGGCAAATGCGTATCCTCAGGCATTAGGAATTGCAAATGCATATCCTGATAGGCAAGTAATAGCAATGTGTGGCGATGGCGGGATCACCATGTTATTGGGAGATTTACTTACCTTAGTGCAAGAGAAAATAGCAGTTAAAATTTTAATTTTTAACAATGACTCACTCGGCTTTGTAGAAATGGAGCAAAGGGTAGAAGGCTTACTTGATAGTTACACAGGTCTCTCGAACCCTAATTTTGCTCTATTAGCACAGCAAATTGGCTTGCACAGTTGGCAAGTATCAGACCCTGATGAACTGCCTTCAACGATGCGCGCATGGCTAGATGCAAAAGGACCGGCTTTATTAGAAGTAAAAGTAAATAGAATGGAGTTAGTCATGCCGCCTAAAATAGAAGCAGGGCAGGTAGCCTCTACGGCTTTATTTGGCCTTAAAGCAGTACTAAATGGTCGTACTAACGAAGTAGTGTCGTTACTCAGAGATAACTTTATTAAATAATACAAATCTGCTTATATAGAGAGTCTATCTAACGTTAAGAAAATTGCGCTAGAACTAGGTGATGTTTTTATCTTTTTTGGTTCGATTAACAATTAAGTGTAACAACTAAATTTTTTTGAGAGGTCAGCTTAAAAAAATACATAAAAAAGCCAAAACAGATGTTTTGGCTTTTGCTTAGCAAGTTTGTATGTGTGGTAAATAGGCTATGCGCCTGGGCCACATTCCATACATGAATTTACAATGTCTGGGCCAAATTTAAGTTTGGCGTTTAAGTCGCGAAGGGCGGTACGTAACCCTTCTTCAATTACTGGGTGGTAAAATGGCATATCAAGCATTTCTGGTACGGTCATTTTGTTTTGTACAGCCCAAGCTAATAAGTGAGCGATGTGTTCGGCTTGTGGGCCAATAAATTCTGCACCTAAAAATAAGCCTGTGCCTTGCTCTGCATATACACGCATATGACCTTTGTTTTTAAGCATTACTCGGCTACGGCCTTGGTTTTCAAAGCTTACTTCGCCTACTTCAAAACAACCGCATGGGCCTAATCGGTCAGTAATTTGCTTGTAGCTTTCGCCTACCATTGCTATTTGTGGGTCGCTAAATACAGCTGCAATTTTTGCTCTGCGCAGACCTATACGTACATCTGGGAAGCGCCCTGCATTTTGACCTGCAATAGCACCTTGGTCAGATGCTTCGTGTAACAATGGGAGCATGTTACTTGCATCGCCTGCTATAAATATGTTCGACTCACCACACTGCATTGTATGTGTGTCTGCGTGCGGTACGCCGCGTTCATCAAGTTCAATGCCTGTGTTTTCAAGGCCTAGTTTATCTACGTTAGGTACTCGGCCTGTGGCTGCAAGTACGTAGTCAAACTGTTCGGTGTGTTTTTCACCTTGTTTGTCGGTGTAAGTTAGCTGTGCTTTGTCGCCAACTTGCATCATGTCAGATACGTTTGAGTCGGTATCTACAAAAAATTCTTCAGCAAAAACAGTATTTGCGTAGTCTTTTACTACTGGATCTGTAAGTGGGCCAATTGCGCCGCCTACACCAAATAGTTTTACATTTACGCCTAGTCGGCTAAGTGCTTGGCCAATTTCAAGACCTATTACACCAGGGCCAAATACAGCGACTGATTCTGGTAGGTCATCCCAATCAAATACGTCGTCGTTTATAATAAGTTTGTCACCAAAGTTATTAAATACGTCAGGGTATGAAGGGCGTGAACCGGTGGCAATTACAAAGCGTTTTGCTGTAATAATTGTATGGTCGTCTATTTGTACGCGGTTTGCGTCTAAAAATTTAGCGTAACCACGAATTTTATCACCATCTGGTAATTCATCTACGGCTTCTACTACGAATCCTGCAAAACGATCTCGTTCACTTTTAACGCGTGCCATAACTGCTTTGCCATCAATGACAGGCTTTGAGCTATGAACACCAAATGCAGGTGCCATTTCAATTGCGTGTGCGGCTTCGGCGGCTGCAATCAATAACTTGCTTGGCATACAACCAACACGTGCACATGTGGTGCCGTATGGGCCTGATTCGATCATTAATACATTTTGTGTGAACTGTTTAGCATTACGATAAGCACTTAAACCAGCAGTGCCAGCGCCTATAACAACAACATCGGTTTGCAATTCTTTCATAGTGGTATCCTTTATTATTTTCAATCTAAGCGATGAGATTGATATAGAGGGGCGCGTACGCCCCTGCTATTTTTTACTTAATTAAGCAAAGTATTTTTCTAAGTCGTCTGAACCACCGATGTGCTTACCACCAATGAATATTTGTGGAACAGTGTCACGACCAGATACAGCTTTTAGACTTGTTAGTGATGCGCCTGCACCCATAACAATCTCTTCATATGCGAAGCCTTTTTCTGCAAGAAGCTCTTTTGCTTTTTTACAAAAAGGACAGCCAGGTTTAGTAAAGATGCTTACAGGTTCTGGTTTAGCTTGCTTAGGGTTGATGTAATCAAGCATTGTGTCTGCGTCAGATACTTCAAACGGGTCACCTGGTAAATCTGGTTCGATGAACATTTTGTCAACCACGCCATCTTTAACAAGCATAGAGTATCTCCAGCTGCGCTTACCAAAGCCTAGATCGTTTTTGTCTACTAACATGCCCATGCCGTCAGTAAATTCGCCGTTGCCGTCTGGTAATAAAGTAATGTTTTGCGCTTCTTGATGCTCAGCCCATGCGTTCATTACAAAGGTATCGTTTACTGATAAACATACAATTTCGTCAACGCCGTTTTGCTTAAGTACGCCTGCTAATTCGTTGTAACGTGGTAAGTGAGTTGATGAACATGTTGGTGTGAATGCACCAGGTAGTGAAAACACTACAACCGTTTTACCTTTAAAAATTTCATCTGTTGTTACTGATTTCCATTCGTTATTTTGACGAGTTGCAAATGTAACACTTGGGACTGTTTGACCTTCGATATTGTTTAACATAGTTTTTTGTTCCTCTTGATTTGTTGATAGCCATTATGGCGAACAATTAAATATAGTTCCAATCGTTTGTTTGTATTAAACTGATAGTTATAAACTATCATGCGGAGCTGAATATGAACTTAAAAGATTTTGAATATGTAAAAGCAATAGCGCAATACAAGCACTTTCGCAAAGCTGCCAATGCATGTTTTGTAAGTCAGCCTACATTAAGTGGCCAAGTAAAAAAACTCGAACATGAGCTTGGCGTTACTTTATTTGACCGCTCAACTAAACAAGTTACGTTAACAGCAAAAGGTGAACGTTTGTTGACGCAAATAGAGATTATTTTAGAACAAACGCAAATACTCAAAGAACTTGCTGCTACTTCTAACGAACCTCTACAAGGTAAATTAACTATTGGTATTATTCCTACCATTGCGCCTTACTTGTTGCCTGCGTTATTAACATCAATGAAAGCGGCATTTATTGGTAGTCAGTTTTCGTTTATTGAGATGCAAACAGCAACAATTTTAGAAGCTTTAAATAATGGCGAACTCGACTTTGCTATTTTAGCCGATGTGCCAGAGCTTATTAATTACCATACGGTTGCTTTATACAAAGAAGATTTTTTAGTGGCGGTATCACAAGATAACGCGCTTTCTAAACATAAAAAAGTGGCGTTGAGCGACCTTCAAGGGTGCAGCCTTCTAATGTTAAGTGATGGTCATTGCTTTAAAGATCAAGCCCAAAAGTTTTGTTTTTCTGCGGGAGTCGATGTATCTAACCAGTATAAAGGTAATAGTTTAGAAACATTATTAGCGTTAGTGGCCATGGATGACGGTATTACATTTGTACCAAAACTGGCATGTACCGACCGTGTAGGGATTGATTACTTGCCTATATTCCCTAATCAGCAGCGTAATGTGGTGTTTGCATGCAGAAAGCATTATCCGCATTTATCGGGTGTAGAACAATTGGGCAAGTGGTTATCGGCTCACCCTAATTTAAAAGCTAAATTAACTAAAGATCTTGGCTGATTATTTCTACTACATCGTTAATTTGCACGCCAGGTAGTGGTTTGTCATCAATACTGACAGCTACTGCAGTTTGCTGATAAAGCTGCTCAACGCGAATTTTATTAAGCGTGGTGATGGTGTGTGGCATAACATTACCTGCCGCGTCGGTTAAATAGTTATGGTGCGCAATGCTTAGCATCTGGCCTTTTTTCAAACCATGAGCTTTACCTAAATTAATAACAATTTTGCTATTTTCCATGTGCATTATTTTGCCTTGAGTTGGCAAACACGCCATGGCTGCTTGAATGTCATAACTTACTGCTTGGTTGATATCGGTTATGCTTTGCCCATAAGGCGATTGCCAAAACCTATCACTATTAACGTCAACTATGGTTGTTTTTTCAAATGGCCAAATTGCTTGAGTATGGTAACTATTTTGCCAAAGTTGCTCATAGGTAGTGCCATCAAATAATACAAATTCAATGTTGTAACTGCGCTCGTACGCCTCGTCTTGCCAAAATGCATAATCGTTATTGAGTTTGTCGCTAGTTGAAAGGCTGGTTATTTGGCTAAGCAGTACATATTGAGCGTTACTGCGCGAAGATATTTCTTCTAATTGGGCATTTGAATAGTCGTGCTGCTGCGAAAAGTACTTATCAACGCTTATTGCATTATTATAGTAAGCAATAGGTACTGCGCTCATTTTTGATTTTTGCAGGGAAGTAAAAATATTTTTGCTAATAGCTTTGCTTACGTCAAATATTTGACCCATTTTGGCGTGTTCACGATGAACAAGTTGGCTTTGTGTAACGGCCACAAACTTATTAAAACTATTTTGTGGGCATTGCTCTGTTTGAGAAAAAATATCGAGCCGTAATGTAACGGCAAATTTATTGTCGTATTTATTTTCGCTGACCAGTTCAATTTTTTGAATTTCGCCGTGGCTGCTAATTTTTAGCTGATCTTGCATCAACACGCCATCTACCAAGGTTTGCACAGAGCTAACCCGTGCGCCAGAGAATACTAACGCCTGTGTAATCGCATCTTTTATAGCGGCAGATTTAGCAGCGCTTGTATCACCATTTTGGACGTTCGCGTGACCTGTTGATTCATACCACTGTGCTTTAGTAAAAGGGGAGAACGTTAATAATGCCGTTGCACTTAACCCTGCAAATGCCAATGATAAAAACGACTTCATAATTTTACTCCAATTAAACGTTAGCTATTAACTAGGTAGAGCAAGGACTGTACCAATGTTATTTGGTAATTATTAGTAATGCTATAAATGGCATTAAACGTGCATATGTACTGCTAATTACTATACAAGGGCTAAATGCTATGCGAGCAATTTCATTACTTATTACACTTGGGTGTTTAACCTTAGGTGGTTGTAGCAGCGTTTTTGATAAGCATGTTGAATATAAATATGTAGAGCCAAATAATTACCCAGTTTTAAAAGCGATAGGGTATGCACCTATTAGCTTGCAAAAAGGTGCTAACTTGTCGCAAAAGCAACTTATGGCCATTAAGGCTTCTAAGCTTGAAGCTTACCGCGAGCTTACTGAGCAAGTCTATGGGCAAAAAATTACCGCAGGAACAACGGTGGAAGGCTCAATTGCTCAAGACGATTACTTAGAAAGTAAAGTGCAGGGGCTTATTAAAGGTGCACAAATAATTAAAACTTACGCAGTAGATGATACTTACGTGACCGAGCTTGAGCTTAATATGAAGCGTGTGCACGATTTATACATAGGTGAAGTAAAACCACGCGAAGTTAAAAAAGTAACGTACTACTAAAAAAGTTATTCAAAATATCTCATCCTCTTATATTGAGTGCTATGCTGTTGTTAGGATTAATTTTAAGCAGATTGCGTAGTGCTCAACAGATGTATTTTATTGCCACTTATATTAACAGTGGCTCTGTAAATGGCGATTAAGCCAAGTCATTTAAATCCTCAATTATTTATATGGTGCAAAGCCAATTTGCGCTACCTATTGCTGTTTTTTGTACTCTCCAGTGGTGTGCTTGCAAGCCGACTAACTATTCAATTTAATACCTTTATAGAGCTCATGGGTCAAAAATATGGACCTGCGCGAGCGGCGGTTGCACGCAACTGGCAAAGCATGTTGGTGCAAACTCAAAACAAGCCAGAGCAACAACAAATTCTTATTGTTAATGATTTTTTTGCGCGTAATTTACGCTACCAGACAGATATTTTGCTATGGAAACAAAACGATTATTGGGCAACCCCTTTAGAAACATTAGGCAGAGGCCTCGGTGATTGTGAAGATTACGCAATAGCAAAATATATCAGCTTAAGAGCGTTAGGTGTGAGCGACGACAAGTTACGCCTTATTTATGTAAAAGCAAAAATTGCGGGCACTAACAAAACGCAAGCGCATATGGTGTTAGGTTATTTTGCTACACCAAACGCTCAGCCACTTATCTTAGACAGTTTAATAACAAAGGTTTTACCTGCTGCAAAACGTGTAGATTTAAGCCCTGTTTTTAGCTTTAACAGCCAAGGTTTATGGGCTAATAATTCAACCAAAAGTGTAGCCAGCCCAACAGCAAGACTTTCACGCTGGCGTAAAATTTTGGAGCAGACAACCCAAGAAGGAGTTATGTGGTAATGGCATCATTTTCCTTATCTAAGTATCTTAAAAAACGAAAAATAACACTCAGGCAAGAGCTATGGATTGCATTATTAATTGTTATTTTTGTGGGCTTTATAAGTAGTGTTTTAATTAGTACTAATTCGGCTAAAAGTTATTTTTCGACCCAGCTGTACTTAAAAAATGTAGATAACGCTAGCTCACTTGCGTTGATGATCAGTCAATTAGACAAAGACCCCGTTGAGCTTGAATTATTAGTTTCAGCCACATTTGATACCGGTCACTATAAGCGAATAGAGCTACAAAACCCGAATGGTGAGGTGATTGTTAAACGCACATTTACCGATGAGCTTAAAGCGACGGCTCCTAAGTGGTTTAGGGCAATGTATGGATTAAATGTTCAACCAGGAGTTGGGCAAGTAAATAATGGTTGGCAGCAATTTGGAACTTTGTTTATAGAAAGCCATAGTCAATATGCTGAGCAAGCCTTATGGGAAAGTGCGCTTAAACTATTTTTTAGTTTTTTAATTGTCGCTTTTTTTGCTTGTATAGTTAGTGCTTACTTTTTAAGTAGGATATTAAAACCGCTAGATGATGTTGTGTATCAGGCTAATGCATTTGGTGAAAAACGTTTTATTAAATCCACCGTCCCTCGTACATTTGAGTTTGCGCGTTTAGTGCAATCTATGAACCAATTATCTACCCGTTTTAGTCGTATTATTAAAGAAGATAGTAAACGTTTAGAAGAGCTTAGATTTAAATCACAACACGATGAGCTAACTGGTTTAGCAAATAGAGAGTACTTTGGTGCAACGCTTGAGGCCCACTTACAAAAATCGAAAGATCATGCCCATGGCGCCTTATTTTTATTTCGGGTTGTAAACCTAGATAAAATGAGCGAACAAATTAGCCGTGTAGAAATGGTTAATTTCTTACGTCGTTTTTCGCAGGTTTTAATCGAGTTTTTAGAATCAAATGAAGCACACTTCTCAGAAAACTACATAGCCCGAATATCACATAATGACTTTACAGTACTGTTTAGTGATACTGATGATATTGAGGTATTGAGTGAAAAAGTAGTTAGGCTTCATGAATCTTTTATTGAAGAGTATAAAAATATTGAATTAGCTATACCGCATAGTTGCACTTACATCCAAAAGAATGATACGCGGTTTGATGTATTAAAACGAGCAGATGAACTTTTAAAATCAGCCGATAATAAACCCGGTGTACAAGCAAAAGTAAGCGACAATAAGCAAAAAAGTGAGTTATTTGATGATGCAAGAAGTTGGCAAAAGGCAATAGAAGAAGCCTTAGATAACAAAACACTCGAAATTAATGCGTTTCCAGTAACGAGCTTTTCAGGGCAGTTAATGCAAAATCAATTAGGGCTGAGCCTAGAACTTGGTGGGCAAGTATATCGTGCAAGTTATTATTACCAGTGGGCTAATCGACTAAAGTTATTAGCGCGTTTAGATTGGGGTTTAATCAAGGCGTTGGTTGCCCAGTACAACGCTGAACCACCAAGTGAACTGATTTCGGTTGAATTATCTGCACAAACACTACTTGATGATGCTGCGCTTGCTTCGATACTTACATACTTGTCAGCGTTTCCTGATTTAGCCTCTAAAATTTGTTTTGATATTCGTGAAAGTATTGCCGTTAGCGAAATTGAGATATTCAAAGATTTTTGTGAGCAGGCACGGTGCATGGGCGCTAAAGTAGCATTAAAACGTGTAGGCCCTGAATTTACTAAAATTAATAAAATTCAGGAGTTTGGTCTTGAAATGATTAAGGTTGATAGCGTTTACGGCCACAATATTAGTTACAGCCAAGATAACCAAACATTCCTGCGAGGAGTGTGCACGTTAGCGCATTCAATTGGCATTAAAGTGGTGGCTCAAGGTGTAACAAGTCAAGATGACCTCGATACACTTATTAACTTAGGTTTTGATGGGGTTATCAAAGAGTAAGTAACAGGCATTAACCGTGCGGTTAATGCCCCTTTACAACTAACATTAATTGAATGCGGTCGCGTACTTTTAGCTTATTAAATATAGAGCTCATATGCTCTTTAATTGTACGCTCCGTAATACTTAAAGATTCTGCAGCTTGCTTATTAGTTGCACCTGTTACAACAATATCAACTACTTGGCGTTCTCGTTTTGTGAGTAACTCAAGCTCGCATGTGCTCGCATATTTAAACGGTGTATTTGATAAAGCTCCCACTAAATTAGATAGTAATTGTCCTGGTAACCATATTCCGCCAGAACAAATAGTCTCAAGTACTTGTTCAATAATTACTTTAGTGGCGAGTGCTTCTACGTATCCTTTAGCTCCTGCTTCAAGCGCACTCCTTAGTTGATTTATTTCTAGTTCGTTGGTCATAACAATAACGAGTAAACGTTGTTGCGAATACTTTTTAACGAGCTCAAGCCAGTTCGGTGTACCGGCTAAAACCCAAATAATACTTGATGCCGTTACTCTGTTTGGTTCTTTTGTGCATATTAAACAACCAGGAAACGCTGCACGCCAGTGCTTCGATTCAAATTCAGGCTGTGTAATAAAAATACTTTGGCGCATTATTTCTCCATTTATTAAATGCTTAACGCTCTGTCATTGCTTGCGATGTAGCTCTAAGAACTGGTTTTAAAAGATACTCAAGTACGGTTTTTTTACCGGTAATAATATCCACTTGAGTGGTCATACCTGGAATAATAGTCAGCTCTTTTGAAAAGTTATTTTTGGTGGTTTTTAGTTGCACCAAATAAAAGGTATTCTCACGATCATCTGTAATGGTATCGGCGCTAATATGTAAAACCTCTGCCTCAAGGCCTCCATATACGGCAAAGTCGTAGGCACTAAATTTTATCATCGCAGATTGCCCAGGGCGTAAAAATGCAATGTCTTTAGGCGGAATTTTTGCCTCTACTACAAGTTGATCGTCAAGCGGGACAATTTCCATAACATCACTACCGGGCTGTAAAATACCGCCAACAGTATTAACTAATAATCGCTGTACAGTGCCTTTAACAGGAGAACGTATTTCAGTTTGAGTTACTTTATCGGCCAAGCCAGATTCAGTTTCTTTAATTGAATCTAGTCGAAGTAGCGCTTCGGATAGTTCATTGTTCCAACGGTTAATCATAACGAGTTCAACTTCGGTTACTTTATTTTTAGCTTCGTTAATGGCCGAAAGGCTCCTATTTATAACTGCCTTGGTTCTGTTTATCTCGCCGTTTAGATCAACTATTTGGCGCTCTAAACGAATAATATCTATATCTGAAATAGCACCCGTGCGTAACAATGGGCGAGTAACAGAGAGCTCTCTGTTTGTTAAGCGCAGCGCGCTCGTATGCTGCTCAAGTGCCGCTTTGGCTTCAATGTAATCTTGGTGTCGCTGCTCTAGTTGGCGTTTGTGAATACTTACTTGTTGCTCTAATTCTTGGCTGTTACTCAAATAAAGAGAACGCTCATGTTGCACAACTCTAGGCGCATTTTTAATAACAGACTCGCTAAATACGAGCTCCTTTTTTTGAGTGAGTGCTCTGAGCCTCGCTACTTTTGCGCTTAACGACTCAACTTTGGATTGGTTTTCTCTAAAACTAGAAATAAAGCGGGTAGGGTCTATTTTAATGAGTACATCACCCTCATTTACTATTTGCCCCTCTTTTACATTTATTTTTTCGACCATACCACCATCATAAGATTGAATAAGTTGTAATTTATTGGAGGGAATAACACGCCCCTCACCACGAGCAACTTCATCTAAATTAGCAAAACCAGACCACACAATAAGGCATATAAACGTTAAACAAATTAAATAGAGCAATAACCTAGCGCTTGCTGGCTCCTGTTGCATTTTTTCCCACTGAGCATCTACTACCCAGTCTTGGCTGTTAGGCGGAGAAATCCATCCTTTAAATAGTTTATTAAATACTGATGGCTTGCCTTGTTTTCTTGCTTCTATTGCTCTGCTAACAGATTCAAAGGAGCGCTGTTCAAGTGGTTTTTTATTGTCACTCATGAGGCTTGCTCCACTGTCTTATTATTTAACGCTGCAATTACTTTTTGTTTTGGTCCATCAGCAACTACTTTTCCGTTATCTAAAACTATAATTCGGTCAACAAGCTCAAGTAATGATGAGCGGTGAGTCACCACGATTAAGGTTTTATCTTTAGAATAACCCTTTAAATTGTTAATAATTTTACTTTCACTATTATGATCTAGCGATGAGGTTGGCTCATCTAGTAATAGTATTGGAGGGTCGTTAATTATGGCTCTTGCCATACCTACAGCTTGGCGCTGGCCACCTGATAATTGACGACCTTGCTCGCCTACTTGTAAATCAAATCCGTCTGGGTGCGAATTAATTAAATCAAATAATTGGCTTCGCTCACAGGCTTCAATAATTTGCTCGTCTTTGGCATGCCAAGCACTCATGGTGAGGTTGTCTTTCAAGGTTCCATAAAACAGGGCAACGGTTTGTGGTAGGTAGCCAATATTATGACGAAGCTCAGCTGGGTCAATTTGATGTATATCATTATTGTCCATCAAAATTGATCCTGAACAGGGTTCGTATAGTCCTAAAACAAGCTTTTCTAATGTACTTTTACCTGAGCCATTACGTCCTAAAATGGCGACTTTTTCACCGGCTTTAATTTTAAAACTAACGCCGTTGAGCGCATTATGAGATTCGTCAGAGTATTTAAAACATACATCTTTAAATTCTATATCGCCCTTTAAAATAGGGTGGCTTAACCAATGCTTACCAGGTGGACGCTCGACCTCTTTTTCCATAATCTCGTTCAGTGATTGCATTGCTATTGCGGCATGATGATATTGTGCTAAAACAGCGGCCGACTGCCCGATTGGGCCCATAGCACGAGACGATAATAGGTAGGCTGCAATTAACCCGCCTTGAGTTAGCTCACCTTCAATAACGAGGTGTACGCCTATTATCATTATTATTACGCCTACGCATTGCTGTATCCATGATGCTGTATTTGATATAGAGCTAGAAACGAGTCGGCTATGTGCGTTTACTTGTGCAATGTAAATGGTCGACTTTTCCCATACAGACTGTGTTTTACACTCTGAGTGAAAGCTCTTTACATCTTCAATATTGGTTAAGCTTTCGACTAATACTGCATTTCGCATTGAGCTTGCTTTCATTGTTTGTTCTGAAAGAGCCTCAAGTTTGCGGTGTGCGGCTATAGCGTAAGCTAATAATATAAGTGCGCCCGCGATAATAGGTAAACTTAGAGGTACGCCAATAATGGCAATAACAATTAAATACAAAACTACGAATGGCAAGTCTACTAATGCGACAAGTGTTATGGAGCTAAAAAAGTTACGTACAGCTTCAAATGATTGAATGTTGCTAGCAAAGGAGCCTGCGGACGATGGGCGGTTTTTTAGTTTCATACCTAATACCCGCTCCATTATTACAGCCGATACTTTGACATCTATTCTACTGGCAGCAAGCTCTACAAAGTAGCCTCTTACTAAGCGCAAAACAAAGTCAGCAGTGAGTGCTATTAAAATGCCAATGGCAAGTACCCATAAGGTTTCTGTTGCGTGGTTGGGCACTACGCGGTCATATACGTTCATTACAAATAAAGGCATAGCAACCGACAAAAAGCCCAAAGCAACAGCCGAAATAATTACGTCTTTATAAAGTGAGCGGCATTCTTTAATTACTCCCCAAAACCATCCATCTTTTGATAGTTTTTCAAGTACAGGTGTTCGCTCATCAAATGCAAACTCTGGTTGAGCATAAATAACTAAACCTACACTGTTAGCAGCTAACTCATCAATGCTTTGTTCGATAACTGATTCTGTAAGTTCTGGGTAAATTACACTCACCAACTGTTTATCGTAATCAATAGAATTAATAACACAGGCTTGGTTATCTTTTAAAATTAAGATAGCAGGTAGCAGTGCTGTATTAATTTTTTGTAATGGCTTATTAACTACTTTTGATTTAAAGCCGATGCGCTTTGCTGCGCGCGAAAAACCTGATGGAGTAAGATTTCCATCAGTTAGAGGAAGTCCATTTAATAGTGCTTCTCTTGAAAACTCTTTACCATGATGACGACATAAAACTGCTAGGCAGTCAACGAGGATGCCACCATGATCAAGTACATCGTTTAATTCCATACACCATCCAATGTTATGTAGAACTGCATAGGATTGTTACTAGTAAACCTAAACTCGACTTAAATATTTCATGCCGAGTTTAGGTTATTTACATAACGTTAATTGTCTTTAGGTATCAGTAATTACAGCTTCGATACGTCGATTCGCAGCATTTGCTCTTACTGATATTTCGTTTACACGTGGTTGATCGATGCCATACCCGAACGATTTAACACGTTTAGGTTCTACATCGAATTGCTTAATCAGAATTTCAGCTACGGCAAACGCACGTTTTTCTGATAGTTTACGGTTATATTTACGGTCTCCATCTAAAGAGGCATGACCTTGTATTTCAACCTGTTTAGTTGGGTTCTCTTTTAAAAAATCTGCAAGCCGACTAATTTCTTGAATATATTGAGACCTTACATCGCTTGAATCAGCAGAAAAAGGAATACCAATTTCTATATTCGAGGTTGATGCGCTATAAATTGTGCAACCAGATAAATCTACATTTGTACTCAAAGGTGTGCTTGGGCAAGTGTCTTGCTCATTTGGTACGCCGTCACCATCATCATCGGTAAAGCTGCTTGCTGTCGTGTCGGTTTCCAGCGGTATATCTAAGTACCTTGGCATAGCCGTTACACTCATGTATGCATTATCTTGCTTAGCTTTTTTTTGAAGAAATGCCTTGCGGCTAAAAGTGGTTGCTACATCGTAACTCGGACAGATATTTTGTGCGTTATGAACAATAGGGTCGTCAGTTAGCTCTTTTAATGTAGGGTATTTATCTGACATCACGTTAAGTGCTGGCAGTAATTTCCCCATTTCTTTTAGCATAGTTAAAATAGCTGATTGACGGTCGTAAAGCGCCACTATGTATGAACGTGTTGATTGAAATGACTCGTTTTCGGCATCAAGTACGTCTAGTAGAGTTCGTTGGCCTATATCGAATTGATCCTTATATGCAATTTTAACTTTAGTTGATGATTCGCGGTGTTGATCAAGCGCCGGTAACTTTTGCTCTAATATAGTGACGTTGTAATAAGCAATTTGCAGACTCTGACGAATATCAATACAAGACTGATCGCGTTGATATTTTGCAATGTTTATATCCTGATAGGCTTGTTCTAAATTGGCATTATCAAGACCACCATTATATAAATTATAGCTAATATCGATGCCGACTCGCGCTTCTGTTCTGGTTTCATTTTGACCAAGTTCATCTCTATCTTGGCTACCGTAGCGGGCAGATAAATCTACGTTAGGATGAAACGCTGCTTTTTGTGCTTTTGCGTTCGCTTTTTGTGCTTCAATATTATACAAAGAGGCGTAAAATGAAGGGCTATTTTTGTAAGCGACGTCTAGCGCTTGATTAACTGAAATTGGTATATTTTTTTCATCAAGGTCAGCTTGCTTTATATCGTTCATAGGAAGCTCTCCTACAACCCTTAAGTAGCGAGCGCTTACATCATGTAAATTTGAGTACTCCGTTAATACGTTAGATTGTGCTAAAGATAAGCGCCCACTAATTTGTTCTAGATCGGCAGCGCGCGCTACACCAGCTCCTACACTTTGTTCTATTTGTTGATATACAGACTCGTGCTCTTGTAAATTTGCTTCTGCAAGTTGTACTAACTCTTTGAATTTTTGTACGTCGAGCAGGGCTATTGAGGCTTCAAGTGCTGTTTGTTCTGTTTGAGAAATAAGCTCAAAGTACCTAATGAGTTGAATGCGTTTAAAGCGATCAACAGTATTCGAGGTTCTAAAACCGTCGTAAAGCATTTGAGTAACACTTAACTCGGCTGTATTACGGTTATATTCTTCTTCAACACCGTAATTTCTTCTTTCATAGCCCGCGCTTGCTGATACATCAACACTTGGTAAATAACCTGAGCGGGCAGCATCTACTCCATAAATCGAAGATTTAAAAGCATGCCATGCTTCTTGTACTTCAGGATTGTTTTCAATCGCTTTACTTGAGACATAGGTAAGTGGCATTGCTGATTGTTCATTTGCATGCACATAGTTTAGTAGAGTTGCGGCTGTAATCGTTAGTCCGATTAACATAGTCTCTTGATGTTTCTTAAAAGTGTTTTTTGTAATCATTTCTTCCTCTTAGATCCTGTTAAGACCGTAAATACTCCCTTAAGTATTTAGTAAAGGAATACTATTTTTGCAAGTAATCGTTTTGGTTAGCATAAAAAAAATTTTCTACCACTTTCTTGTTGATTTTTTATTTTTTGAATTTTTCTTTTAAACCTGTACTTGAGTACAGTATCTATGTGGCTTTTTTGTCCTACCTTTAACTTATTAGATTGTTATTTTAAAAAGTTTGAGGGTACCAAAATGGAAGCAAATCAACTGGTAGTTATTGATATTCAAGGTTCGGCAGGTGTGGTGCTGGATGATGGGTCAATAAGAGCATTAAATGTTGGTGACATTATCACCGTGGGTGATTTAGTTGTTACTGCTATTAAATCGTCTTTACAAATTGATGTGCAAGGTGAAACCTTATCTATACCCGCAAATCAAAAGGTAAAAATAACACCAGACTTATTAGCGAAAGAAGCCAGAGATTCTAGCGAAACAACTGTTTTTGATGAAAGTTTAGATGAAGCAATTGCAAGCTTAGATTTAGGGGCAGAGCAAGACCCATCAACAGCGGCTAATTCTGATGTAACAGATTTTTTAGATGCGTTAGAAGGTGATGGGGACATTCTAGATAATTTAGAGGCAACAGCCGCTGGTGGGGGTAACGCTGCGGGTGCAGATGGAGGCAGTTCGTTTGTACAGCTAACCCGAATTTCTGAAAGTGTTGATCCTAGTAGTGTTACTTTTGATTCATCTTTTGAGCAAGGCGCTACTGAAGCTTTTAATTTAAGAGATACCTCTGACGGTATTGTGCCTGATTCAACTACTGCATCTATTTCACTTAATGAGCTAGGTATTACTAACTCATCACAACCCACAATCACCGGTACGAGCGAAAACTTAATCGGCGAAACGGTTAATGTAACGGTAACTGATGTTGATGGAAACTCTCAAGTAGTTAGTGTTGTAATTGGCCCTGATGGTACCTTTGAAATAACCCTACCAACACCAATTGCTGATGGCCCTGTAACGGTTGTTGTTGAAGCGACGGATCCTGTTGGTAATCCTATAAACGACACTATTTCAATTGAGGTTGATACAACACCTCCACTTATTGCTATTGATCCTGTTGCCGATTCTGCTTCGCAAATAGTGACAGTGACAGGGACAGTATCTGGTTTGAATACTGGGGATAATGTATCAGTCACGTTAACGGATAGTGCAGGTACGGTACAAACAATAGTTACTCAGGTTGATGCTCAAGGAAATTGGGTAATTACTACCACCTCACCTTTATCTGAAGGGGAGTTTAACGTAAGCGCTGTTGCGATTGATGCAGCTGGAAATCAAGCTATAGACCAAGCTTTAGCGAATGTAGATTTAACTGCTCCGGTAATCACCGTAAATGTAACTGATGAAACAAATAACTCAACACCACCACTTGTTGGAACAACAAATGGTGTTCCTGAGGGCACTCAAGTAACAATTACTGTTACAGATAGTGCAGGACAAATACAAACATTAACTGCAGTTACCCAAGCCGATGGAAGCTGGAGTGTAGAAGTAGGGACTCCTTTACCTGAAGGTGATTTTACTGTTGATGCACAAGTAAGCGACAGTGTAGGAAACTTAGCATTAGCAAGTGATTCAGGAGTAATTGATTTAACGGCGCCTTCGGTACAAATTAATAATATTAACGACACTCAAGACACCACGCCAACGATTACAGGTAACGCGCAAGATGTACCTGCAGGCTCTATTATTAGTGTGGTTATTACCGATTTTGATGGTCAAACTCAAACATTATTAACCCAAACTAACGCTGATGGGGATTGGTCTATCGACGTAACTACGCCATTGGCTGAAGGGCAGTTTGAGGTTGATGCAAGTGTAAGTGATGCTGCAGGTAATCAAGCCCAAGCAAATAACCAAGGTGTTGTTGATTTAACAAACCCTGATATTACCGTTACTGCAATTGCTGATACTAACGATACTACACCAACATTTGTAGGTAGGGTAGAAGACGCTCCAGCGGGCTCTGTAATTACAGTATTAGTAACCGATATAAACGGTAACGTACAAACTTTAACTACTTTATTAAATGAAGATGGCACATGGAGTGTTGATGCTAGTGAAATCTTGCCAGGTGGTGAATTTACCGCAACTGCGTCAGTAACCGATGCTGCGGGTAATGAGGCATCTGCGCAAACAAACGGCGAAATAACGTTTGCTCCTATTTCAATTCAAATCGATGCAATTGCTAATACTAACGATACCACTCCATTTTTAAGTGGTAACACCGGTAATGTGCCTGCTGGTACAACCATTACTTTAACTATTACTGCAAGCGATGGCAGCACATTTACATTACTAGCAGTGACGCAAGAAGATGGTTCGTGGTCTGCACAAGTAACAACCCCTCTGCCTGAGGGCGACTTTACAGTAGTTGCTGCTGTTATAGATGACTCGGGTAATGAAGCGCAAGCAAGTGCAGTAGGTAATGTTGATTTAACTGTAAGTATTAATTTTATTATTGATACTAACGATACAACACCAACAATTAGCGGCTCTACACAAGACGTAGAACCTGGTGCGGTAGTAACCGTTACATTTACAGGAAGCGATGGCGTAGCAGAAACCGTGCAAGTAGTTACTGGTGCTGACGGAAGCTGGTCAGTTGAGGCAAGTAATGAATTAGTTGAAGGCCAGTTTAGTGTGGTTGCAACTGTAACTGATGCTGCGGGTAATACAGCTTCTGCAAGTGAAACTGGAGAAATTGATTTAACAGATCCTGCAATCACGATTAATCCTATTGAGGATACGAATGATGTAACCCCATCTGTAAGCGGTAATGTAATTGATGTACCTGCAGGGACCGAAGTTACATTAGTAATAACTGACAGTGAAGGTAATGAACAAACACTTACAACAACTACAAATACAGATGGTACATATACAGCGGATATTATTGCAGATCTCAGTGAAGGAGATTTCACAGTAACAGCGAGTGTTAGCGACACTGCAGGCAATAGCAGTACGGCAACTGTTACAGGTACGGTTGATTTAACCGCACCAAGTGTGACTATTAACAATATCGCAGATACAAACGATACAACACCTACTCTTACAGGCTCTACCCAAGGATTAGCATCGGGCAGTGAAGTGACTTTAACTGTTACTGATAATCTAGGGGCTGAGCAACAGTTAGTTACTACTATAAGTGCGGATGGTACTTGGAGTATTGAGGTTCCAACTGCTTTAAGCGAGGGGGATTTTACCGTAACTGCTAATGTATCTGATAATGCAGGTAACGCAGCTCAAGATTCACAATTAGGCACAGTTGATACCACCCCTCCTTTAGTTGCAATAAATGACTTTGCTGATTCAAACGATACAACGCCTACATTTAGCGGAACAACAAGTGATGTAGCTCCGGGTAGCCTTGTTAGTGTTTTAGTTACTGATGCAAATGGTGAGTCACAAACATTGACGGCGGTTGTGTCAGAAGATGGAACTTGGCAAGTTGGTGCAACTCAAGCTGTTGCTGAAGGCGATTTTACAATTACAGCAACAGTAACAGACGCTGCGGGTAATGAAGCAAGCGATACTGTTAGTGGAACAATTGATTTATCAGCTCCAATTATAGCAATTAATACAATCCCAGATAGCGCCGATACTACTCCAACAATTTCAGGTTCTGTACAAAATGTACCAGCCGGAACAACTGTTACGTTAATCGTTACAGATGCTGGTGGTAATACACAAACAATTACAACACAAACGCTAGCCGATGGTAGCTGGACAGTCGATACTACTAATGAGCTAGTTGAAGGTGACTTTAGTGTTAATGCCATCGTTAGTGATGAAGCAGGTAACCAAAGTGAAGCTTCTGCACAGGGAACTATTGATAATACCGCACCAAATATTACGATTGATGCACTGACGGATAGCAACGATACAACACCAACTATTTCAGGCACCGCAACGGGCGAACCAGAAGGCACGGTTGTTACTATTATAGTTACGGATGAAGCAGGTAACCCACAAAGCATAACCACAGAAGTACAAGCCGATGGCACATTTAGTGTTGATGTTCCAAATGAATTAAGTGAAGGTGAATTTACTGTTGAAGTATCGGTTACCGATACAGCAGGTAATGAAACTACCGCAACAACAACAGGCGAAGTTGATACTGCCGCGCCAACAGTTATTATTGACCCAGTAGGTGATACTAACGACACCACCCCAACCATTTCAGGCACCGCAACGGGTGAGCCAGAGGGCACAGTTGTTACTATTACAGTAACTGATGAAGCTGGTAATCCACAAACTATCACCACTGAAGTACAAGCTGATGGTACCTTTAGTGTTGATGTACCAAATGAATTAAGTGAGGGTGAGTTTACGGTTGAAGTATCGGTTACCGATACAGCAGGTAATGAAACTACCGCAACAACAATAGGCGAAGTCGATACTGCCGCGCCAACAGTTATTATTGACCCAGTAGGTGATACTAACAACACCACCCCAACCATTTCAGGCACCGCAACCGGTGAGCCAGAGGGCACGGTTGTTACTATTACAGTTACTGATGAAGCAGGTAATCCACAAACTATTACCACAGAAGTACAAGCCGATGGCACCTTTAGTGTTGATGTACCTAACGAATTAAGTGAAGGCGAATTTACTGTTGAAGTATCGGTTACCGATAACGCAGGTAATGAAACCACAGCCACAACAACGGGAGAAGTTGATACCACAGCGCCAATAGTTACTATTAATGCACTAGGCGATACGAGTGATACAACACCGACCATTTCAGGCACGGTTAGCGGGGAGCCTGCTGGTTCAACCATAACTTTAACAGTGACCGATGCTAATGGTGCAGTACAAACAATTTCAGCACAAGTAATTGCAGACGGAAGTTGGACAGTAGAAGTACCTGCGGCTTTAGCTGAAGGGGCCTACTCTGTAGATGCAAGTATTAGCGATAGCGCTGGTAATGAAGGCACAGCAAGTGCTTCAGGCACAATTGATACAAGCGCATTGACTATTACCATTGATGTTATTGGCGAAACTAACGATCAAACACCTCAAATAAATGGTGATACTTTTAATGCACAAGTTGGCTCTCAAGTTGAAGTTCAGATCACTGACTCAGCGGGTGGAATAATTACTTTAACTACGGTTGTTGATGAAAACGGACTCTGGAGTGTTACTCCGCCAGCCGATTTGGCTGAAGGCACCATTTTAATTAGTGCGACAGTAACAGACATAGGTGGTGGAAGCGCAAATGCAGAGCTTGATGCTGTAATTGATATTACGCCTCCAACCATACAAGTAAATGAACTAGAAACAAGTAATGATACAACACCGGTTATTTCTGGTGACACAACTGACGTAGTTGCAGGCACAGTTATAAATTTAACGGTTACTGATTCTCAAGGGGTTGTTCGCACATTTAGCACAACAACAGATGCAGATGGTAATTGGAGTGTTGAACTTTCCCAAGAGTTGGCCTCGGGCGATTATTCTGTAGAAGCTGAAGTATCTGATGCTGCTGGAAATAGTGCTTCAGATACTGCTACAGGCATTATAGATACATCAGGACCTAGCTTAACCGTTAACTTTGATACTGTAACTAACGACTCAACACCTACTATTTCAGGCACTAGTGATGCAGACGTTGGTACCAGTATCACAGTTGTTAT
This sequence comes from Pseudoalteromonas sp. SG45-3, assembly GCF_014164075.1. Classification (NCBI taxonomy): domain Bacteria; kingdom Pseudomonadati; phylum Pseudomonadota; class Gammaproteobacteria; order Alteromonadales; family Pseudoalteromonadaceae; genus Pseudoalteromonas; species Pseudoalteromonas sp. SG45-3. The sequence goes on from NZ_JACJEN010000033.1 coordinate 25,754, forward strand.
TACAGATGATAACGGGGTTGAACAAACACTTACCACCACAGTAGATGCAAATGGTAACTGGGAAGTAACTCCACAAACAGATTTAAATGAAGGTGATAACACCATCGAAGTGAGTGTATCTGACGAAGCAGGAAATACGACAACAGTTACAGATACAATTACGTTAGACACGCAAGCGCCAATACTCACCATTCAAAACGTAGGCGATGTTAGCGACTTAACACCCGAGCTGCAGGGCACCAGTAATGAAATTGGTGGCACTGTTACACTCACCATCACCGACAGCGCAGG
>NZ_JACJEN010000034.1:0-19584 GCF_014164075.1 Pseudoalteromonas sp. SG45-3
GAAGTAATTATGGCTTAAAAAGTGAAGCAAGGATCAGTGTGCTTAACTTGACAGTGGGAGTCATACCAACGCCTCATTCAGAGGCAATAAAATAGTTGGTTAAAATAAGCGAGGCACGAGCAAAAACCAACTGTTTTTTGTCCTGCTGAAATGACTTGTTATATGCCTATATACGAATATGCTTTAACGCTCTGTTTTTTAGTATTTTTACTAGCTCAGGTTGCATTCTATCGTAGTTATCGGGAATATCTAAGCACACCAGTTTTTTACCTTTAAGTAAATCTTTAAACTTTTTTGAGGTTTTATTGCGATGTGACTTTTCCATTACGAAGATAATATCCGCCCATTCAACTAGATCACCGCTAAGAGGTGTTTCAGCGTCTGAGTTAGTGCCACAACCAATAGAGTTAATCCCATCATATTGAGAGAATACCTCTTCACCCGTTGGGCTTCTTAATCTATTTTCAGAGCAAACAAATAGTAGATTCACACGATTCCTTTCTTGGCATATAACAACTTTGTATCCGACATTTGTCGCTTTATAAACCGACAAATGTCCAAATATTACAAAGATTCTAATTTAACCAGCTAATAAGGACTTGTAAACAACTAGTTAGCCGATATTTAAGTTTCCTTGATGTAGAAATAGCCCAAAATGGTAGAGATCAGTAATATCGGACAAAAAAGTAATGAGCCATAAAATAGGTGTAAGCGATATTATTAATAAGATAACTTAAATTTTTCTCTAAGCTTTTGCCTTTAACCTAAAAAAAGCCGCTGTTCATTGCAAACAGCGGCTTTCGTCTTAAGATTTACAAGCTTAAAGCTTGCTTAACTTAAACTTGATTTTTATTGTTTACCAATCACTTCAAGTCCACCCATGTATGGGCGTAATACTTCTGGTACTACTACTGTGCCATCGGCTTGTTGGTAGTTTTCTAGTATGGCTACTAGTGTACGGCCAACGGCTAAGCCTGAACCATTTAGTGTATGTAGTAACTCTGGCTTTTTAACACCTTCACGACGAAAACGTGCTTGCATTCTACGCGCCTGAAAGTCAGCCATGTTTGAACATGATGAAATTTCGCGGTATGTATCTTGCGCAGGTAACCATACTTCTAAATCGTATGTTTTAGCTGAGCCAAAGCCCATGTCGCCCATACATAAAATTACTTTACGGTACGGAAGTTCTAATGCTTGTAGTATTTGCTCTGCGTGACCTGTTAACTCTTCAAGCGTTGCCATTGAGTCTTCTGGTTTTACAAGTTGTACAAGTTCAACTTTATCAAACTGGTGTTGACGAATTAAGCCACGCGTATCGCGACCATAACTGCCTGCTTCACTTCTGAAACACGGAGTGTGGGCAACTAAGCGAATTGGTAAATCGCTTTCGTCGTAAATTTCGTCACGGGCGCTGTTTGTAAGTGGTACTTCAGCTGTAGGAATTAAGCTAAAGCCGGCTTGTTGTTCGCCGTCATCGTTTACAAGGCCTAATGTGTGGAATAAATCGCCTGCAAATTTAGGTAATTGGCTGGTGCCATAAAGGCTTGCGCTATTTACTAGGTACGGTACATACATTTCTGTGTAGCCGTTTTTATCAGCGTGTGTATCTAGCATAAATTGCGTTAGTGCACGGTGCATACGCGCTACTTGGCCGCGCATTACAGTAAAGCGTGCGCCACTAATTTTAACGCCCATTTCAAAGTCTAAACCGTTTAGGTCTTGGCCTACATCAACGTGATCTTTAACTTCAAAATCGAATTTTTTAGGCGTGCCCCACGTTAAAATTTCAACGTTGTCGTCCTCGTCTTTACCCGCCGGTACTGACTCGTCTGGCAAGTTTGGAATTGCTAAAGCAATGTCGTTAATTGCGGCTAATACTTCATCTTGCTCTGTTTTAGCGGCATCTAGCTCACTGCCTAAGTTAGCTACTGCATCAAGTAGTGGCTGTGCGTCTTCGCCTTTAGCTTTGGCTTGACCAATTGCTTTTGCGCTTGCATTACGTTGACTTTGAAGTTCTTGCGTTTTTACTTGTAATGTTTTGCGTTTTTCTTCAAGTGCCGTTACCGTCGCTACATCGAGTTCGTAACCGCGCGCCGCTAAACGTGCTGCAGTTTGTTCGATGTCTTGACGTAAAAATTTAGAATCTAACATGTTAGTTTTTTAACCTTTTTGCATTACTAGCTGAAGGCCCAGCCAAGCCATAAAAATACACACCATCACGTTTAAGATGATATTGAGGGCCATTTTAATAAAGTGACCTTGTTGTAATAACAACAACGAGTCCATTGAGAATGTTGAAAAGGTGGTTAATGCACCTAAAAAGCCAATACCGATAAGGGTTTTGGCGGGGCTTGCGGTGATAATTTCTTTATCTATCAAACCGTACAAAATGCCCATTAACAATGAACCCAGAATATTAACCGTCAACGTGCCAAAAGGGAATCCCCTACCGAGGAGTTTTAGCATGCTTTCGCTAATAAAAAACCGTAAACACGCACCTGAGGCTCCGCCAAGGGCGATCATCATATAAAGTTTAATCATTTTCGTACCGTTTAAGTGGGCTTTGCGCATCGCGCTCTTTTAGGTAATCGAGTTTTTGTCTAATTTTTTGCTCAAGTCCGCGCTCGCTCGGTAAGTAATATTCTTTGCCGTCCATTTCTGGTGGTAAGTATTTTTCACCTGCGGCAAATGCGCCTTCTTCATTGTGCACATAACGATACTCAGCGCCATACCCTAAGTCTTTCATTAAGTTAGTTGGGGCATTACGTAAATGCTCTGGTACTGAGTAACTTGGCTCGTTTTTGGCATCTGCTTTTGCTTGATTAAACGCCATATAAACTGCATTACTTTTAGGTGCGCTGGCTAAATACAGTGTGGCTTGTGCTATTGCACGCTCGCCCTCGCTTGGGCCAACACGTTGAAATATATCCCACGCGTTTAAAGCCACTTCCATCGCACGCGGATCGGCGTTACCAATGTCTTCTGTAGCTATGGCAAGTAAACGCCTTGCTACATACAAAGGGTCGCCACCACCGGCTAAAATTCGGCAATACCAATACAGTGCACCGTCGGGGGAGCTACCTCGTACTGATTTATGAAAGGCCGATATTAAATCGTAAAACTCATCTCCGCCTTTATCGTATTTAGCTAAATGCGTTGGTAACACTTGGCTAAGTACGTGCTCATCTACGTTGTATTGACCGTTTTGCTCGGACGTTAAGTCAACTGCTTGTTCAAGTAAATTAAGTACTTTACGCGCATCGCCGCCACTTGCTTGGCAAAGTGCCTTTTTAGCGTTGTCGGCAATAGTGATGTGTTTTTGGCTTAGCTGCTCGTCTTGTTTAAGTGCGCGCTCTATTACGGTGTATAAGTCGGTATCGGCAAGCGATTTTAAAACATACACGCGTGCACGCGACAATATAGCGTTGTTAAGGGCAAACGATGGGTTTTCTGTGGTTGCACCTACAAATATAAAGGTGCCGTCTTCTATGTGCGGTAAAAAGGCATCTTGTTGGGATTTATTAAAGCGATGAACTTCGTCAACAAACATAAGGGTGCGTTGGCCACGGCTTTCTAGGTTGTCCCGCGCTTGCGTTACGCTGTCGCGTATATCTTTTACGCCTGCAGTTACCGCCGACATTTGAATAAGTGAGGCATCAGCATGGTTGGCAATTATTTGCGCAAGTGTTGTTTTACCAACACCAGGCGGACCCCATAAAATTAAACTATGGCATCGCCCCGCGACAATGGCTTGATGCAGTGGTTTATCAGCACTTAATAAGTGCTGCTGACCAATGTATTCATCAAGCGTTGTAGGGCGCATACGCGCAGCAAGTGGGCGTACATCGGGCCCAAAATTAAAACCTAAATTACTCACCGTTACTCTGATCGTCTATTTCAACACCTTCAGGAGGCGTAAATTCAAAAGTGCTTTGATCAAGCGGCGTATTAACTTGGGCATTGTTAAACGTAAATGACGATAGCTGCCCTGAGTTGTCGGTAACCACTAGTTTAGCAAGCCCTTGCTCGTTACCCGCAAATGCTATATCAAGTTGTTCTACTTGGCTTTCTACGCCTTTATTTGGCGTTACGCTAAAGCCTGTACTTGTTGCAAGTACGCTGTATTTTTCCCACTGTGCTGGGTCTTTTGATGTCAGTAGCACAAATGGTGTTGAGTCGATTAGGCTGCTGGTTTTCATAATTGTTACTTGCTCAGCAAAGCTGTCGAAGTAATATGTTTTATCACCGTTTGATACAAATAACGTATCGTCTGGATTAGTTTGCTGCCAGCGAATCATCATAGGCTGTTGAAGCGCTATTGTGCCCTCGCCTTGCATAACTGCTTGGCCTTCTTTGTCTGTTACTTGTTGTGCAAACTGCGCTTTAAAGCTTTTTAAAGTGGCAAGTCTGTCTTGTAATGCTTGGCTGTCGTCAGCAAAGCTTGGTGCGGCAAGTACGCTGCCTAACACTAATAATAAGGCGTTAACTTTTTTCATGAATTTGCTCCATTAGGTACTAATACATCGCGAGCACCGTTATGACCTGGTGAACTCACGATACCCGATGTTTCCATTTGTTCTACTAAACGTGCTGCGCGGTTATAGCCAACACGTAATTTACGTTGCACTGACGATACCGATACTTTGCCGGTTTCAATTACAAACGACACAGCTTCGTCGTATAACGGATCAGATTCTTCATCTGCATTTTCGCTAGCTTCACCCGGTAATAAAATATCTTCAGTGGCATCGCCATTGAGTATTTCGTCAATGTAATTTGGTTTAGCACGTGCTTTCCAATCGTTTACTACGGCGTGTACTTCGTGGTCGTCTACAAACGCGCCATGCACACGCTCTGGTACGCTAGTGCCTGGCGGTAAATAAAGCATGTCGCCCATGCCTAGTAAGTTTTCTGCGCCTTGTTGGTCAAGTATTGTCCGTGAATCTATTTTGCTCGATACCTGAAACGCCATACGTGTTGGAATATTAGCTTTAATTAAGCCAGTAATTACATCAACTGACGGGCGCTGCGTAGCAAGCACTAAGTGAATCCCTGCCGCACGTGCTTTTTGAGCAATACGTGCAATAAGTTCTTCTACTTTTTTACCTACAATCATCATCATGTCGGCAAATTCGTCTATTACTACAACAATACTTGGTAATTTACCTAGCTCGTCGGGGCCTTCTTTCATGCCATCGGTGTCTTTAAATAATGGATCAAGAATTGGGTAACCCGCTTCATTGGCTTCAAGCACTTTTTGGTTGTAACCTTTTAAGTTACGCACACCCAATGCTGACATTAATTTATAACGACGTTCCATTTCGCCTACACACCAACGCAATGCGTTAGCAGCTTCTTTCATATCGGTAACTACTTCACACAATAAATGCGGAATGCCTTCGTATACTGAAAGCTCAAGCATTTTAGGGTCAATCATGATCATACGTACATCGTCAGGACCCGATTTGTAAAGCAAGCTTACTATCATGACATTAACGCCCACTGATTTACCTGAACCAGTTGTACCGGCTACCAATAAATGTGGCATTTTACCTAAGTCAGCACATACCGGCTGACCAGCAATGTCTTTACCAAGCACCATGGTAAGAGGCGACGGATTTTGCTCAAATTTAGGGGCGTTTATTACTTCTGATAAACGAACTATTTCACGGTGTTTATTTGGAAGCTCAATACCAACATAGGTTTTACCTGGGATAACTTCTACAACACGTACACTAATTGCCGAAAGCGAACGGGCTAAATCTTTAGCTAAGCCTGTAATTTTAGACACTTTAATACCTGGCGCTAAATCTAGCTCAAAACGCGTAACAACGGGGCCTGGGTATACCGCTACTACGGTTGCTTGTACGTTAAAGTCGAGAAGTTTTGTCTCTACTAGGCGTGATACGCTATCAAGCTCTTCTTGCGAAATTGGGTTTTTAGCTTTATCCGGTCTGTCGAGTAAATCGAGCGATGGTAATGGCCCTGGTGGTGGCTCTTGCGTTAATAATTGCTCAAATTTTTCTTTAGCCGTTGGCGGCGGTTGATACGCTGGTTTTGGCTTAGGCATTGGCCTAGCTGGCGATACAACCGTAGTCACTGGTTTTTCAGGCTCCACAACTGGGCTTTGGTCCAGCGCATTTAATGCAGCAGCCGTGTCCATTGGTTCGTCGTCTATGGCGCTAAAGCCAATTTCTTGATCGAGTATGTCGTCAAGTTCATCAAACGGCATAAAGTCATCACTGATTTGTGGTTCACTAAACGGTGTTTGAGGCTTATCTATCGCTTTTTGTTTATCTGCTTTTTTAGCTGATGTAGGCAGCTCTATCTGCTCTTTTATATCGTCTTCAAAATGGGCGTCTGCTTCATCGTTATTATTTACTTTACCTGCAGTATGTTCTCGTTGCATCCAGCCTTTTGCATACGATACAACATAGCGATAAAGCCTAACCATTAAATCGCCAAGGTAATCTACAAAATCAACCCACGATACTCCCGTCAATAAGGTAAGCCCTGCAAAAAAGAAACACAGCAATAATATAGATGTACCGGTAAAGTTAAACGCAGGCATCATGGCTGATGCAATAACATCGCCCACTACCCCACCCGATGAAAAGTTATAAATATCGTCGAAATTAATACTACTAATAGCGGTAGCTGAGGTAATAAATAAGGCAAAACCAATAACACGCAGCGCTAAGGTAGTGTAATCAAGCTGTAAAATGCGGTGAGGTTGTTTAAATAGTAAGTAGCCAAATAGCTGAATGGCCGCTGGCACTAAGTAAGCCAACCAACCAAAGGTGAGTAATAAAATGTCGGCTATCCATGCACCGGCTGCTCCTGTGATGTTGCTTACTTCGCTAAAACTAGTTTGCGACCATGCAGCATCTGCTGGATCAAAGCTGATCAAGGCACATAAAATAAATATTGCCGTAAAGGTACTGATAATCAGCCCTGTTTCTAATAGTCTTTGCACACCGTTTAGGCGCATAGTTCCCTATTCCTCTTTATTATTCTATTTTTATTCACACTTACTTAGCAGTGAAATACCTTAGCAGGAAATGCAATTTGTTGCACTTTATCTTAACCTTGATGGCCTGATTATGAACAAGTTTTTATAATTTGAGCTTATATAAGCAAATGACGCAGTTAATATAAATAACCTCAAGTAATATAAGGACGAATAATTACGCCTTCTTCACCTTTTACTTCTTCCATTACTACATAAGTTCGGCTTTCACTTACATTTGGCAGTTTCAATAGTATGTCGCCTAATACGCCACGGTATTCTGACATATCATTTACGCGCGTTTTAAGTAAAAAATCAAAATTACCCGATACTAAATGACATTCAATAATTTCTTCGTGCTTTTTAACCGCAGCACTAAACTCATCAAATACGTCGGGAGATGTTTTAGTAATCGTTACTTCTACGTACACAGATAAACCTTGCCCAAGCTTAGCGGGATCGACCACCGCTTTATAGCCAAGTATATAACCTTCTCGTTCTAGCTTTTTTACTCGCTCCAAGCAGGGCGTGGCGCTTAGGCCAACTCGTCTGGCCAGTTCTACGTTCGACAAGCGTCCATCGTGTTGTAATTCCATTAAAATTTTACGGTCAATTCTATCTAATAATTGATGCATAGTACCAACTAGTTTTTTATGCTGTTTATTTTTATTATCTAGATGATAACACTAGATTTGAGTTTAAAAAAGGTGAGACATACGGGCTTATGATGAATATAATAGTGGAAAATGTTAATCCGTTCTTAATAAGGCAAATGATATGATTATTGGTGTTCCTAAAGAAATTAAAAACCATGAATACCGTGTAGGTATGGTTCCTGCAAGTGTTCGTGAATTAGTAAACCACGGTCACCAAGTGATTGTAGAAACTGATGCAGGCATGGGCATTGGTTTTACTAACGAAGATTACACACAAGCGGGTGCTGAAATTTTAGCAACTGCTGCTGATGTTTTCGCTAAAGCAGACATGATTGTAAAAGTAAAAGAGCCGCAAGCTGTTGAACGTGCAATGCTACGTGAAGACCAAATTCTTTTCACTTACTTACACCTTGCACCTGATCTTCCACAAACTGAAGACCTTGTAAAAAGCAAAGCTATTTGTATTGCATACGAAACTGTAACTGACTCACGCGGTGGTTTACCGCTTCTTGCTCCTATGAGCGAAGTTGCTGGTCGTATGTCTATTCAAGCTGGTGCACAAGCGCTAGAAAAATCTAACCACGGTCGTGGCATGCTACTAGGTGGCGTACCAGGCGTTGAAGCTGCTAAAGTTGTTGTAATTGGCGGCGGCATGGTTGGTCGTAGCGCAGCGCAAATGGCTGTTGGTCTTGGTGCTGAAGTTGTCGTTCTTGATCGTAACATCGACGTATTACGTGCACTAGACGCGCAATTTGGTAATAAAGTTAAAGCTATTTACTCAACTGCTGATGCACTAGAAAAACACGTACTAGAAGCTGATTTAGTAATCGGTGGTGTACTGATCCCTGGTGCAGCTGCACCTAAACTAGTAACTGCTGAGCACATTAAAGCAATGAAACCTGGTTCTGCAATTGTTGACGTTGCAATCGACCAAGGTGGCTGTATTGCTACTTCTAAAGCAACGACGCATGCTGATCCAACTTTCATCGTTGATGAAGTTGTTCACTACTGTGTTGCTAACATGCCAGGTGCTGTTCCACGCACATCTACGTTTGCACTTAACAATGCAACATTGCCATTCATCATTAACCTTGCAAACAAAGGTTATAAAAAGGCACTACTAGATGACGCTCACTTCTTAAAAGGCTTAAACGTAATTAAAGGCCAAGTAACTTACAAAGAAGTAGCTGAAGCGTTCAACATGGAATATGTTGACCCACGCACAGCAGTAGAAAACGCATAATTTAGCGTTTAGTAGTTAAGTTGGTATTAAGTAATGTAGCAACCTAACTACAACCCATAAAAAAAGCAGCTAATTAGCTGCTTTTTATATATTTAAATTTCAGATTTATATAAACTTATTTAGATAAAACGCTTAATTATAAAATCTACTTTTACGCGCTTAGCTTGCCCTAGTAGTTTTTTAACTGGCTGCGGGTAATCATCCTTTGTTTCTAAATCATCTGGGCCTGTTAAACGGCGGCAGTGTTGTAAAATTTCCTGCTTTTCGTTATCAATAGCATCCATAATTGTTTGCTCTGGATCTTCTATTAAAATACCGTTTTCGATATCAAGACCCCATGCACGCGGATTTAAGTTATGCCCGCTCAGTAAATGTTTTGTTCTATCTGAACAAATACCTTTTAAATGAAACGAATTACTTTCATCTTTCCACAGATACACATTTAAATTACCGTTATCGATGTGGCGTTTTTGCGTTTTTACAAACTTATGCAAAATAGTTTCGTATAAATAAGGTAATGCCCCTATTTTACTAAAAGGCTCGCTTGGCGGTAAATAAAAGTCATTTGCTGTTTTATCCCCTACCACAATAGTCACTTGCTTGCCTTGCTTTAATAATCGGCGCAGTGATCGCATAAGTGGCGCCGGAAAATTAAAGTATGGCGTATACAACACAAGCTCTTGCTCTGTGGTATCAAATAACGCTTTTATTAAACGATTTAACTCGTTATTACGACGACCAAGCCCTAAAAACAAACGAATACCTAATGCTTGCGTATTTAGTTGCTCTGCTGCGTTGTAACTTGCGACTTTTAAGTCACGCATTAATTGCTTTTGATCAAGTTTGAAGTCGTGTAAACGCTTAAGCGGTCGTGTGTCTATGCGTGGCACAGCATCGGAGCTAATTAGCTTTGTCTCAATAAAATCAACCACTGAATCACACAGCTCGCTCTGCGTTATTAAAAAGTAACGATCGAGTCTGTAACGCTCGTTATACTGCAAATACACATTGTTTAAGCTTGCGCCACTGTAAAGTAAGGTATCGTCAATGACAAAACCCTTTAAATGTAATACGCCAAATAATTCTTTAGCTTTTACAGGTACGCCATAAACTTGTACGTTCGATTTAAACTTTTCTAAATCGTCACAGTATAAACTTGCGTTACCATCAGACTTCTCTGCACCAATTAAACCACGTTGCGCACGATGAAAATCCACCAGCACTTTTACATCAAGCGCAGGGTTCTCTAATGATACTCGATGCAGGGCTTCTAAAATCTCGCGGCCTGCTTCGTCATCCTGTAAATAAAGCGCTGTGATATAAATTCGTTTTTTTGCATTAGCTATCAAACGTAGCAATTGCGTTCGGTAATCTTGCGCATTGGTTAAGACGTTAACGTCTTTTGAAGTCAACCCGAATGCGGGTTTTTCCTGCCAAAATAACATAGTTGCCTATTCGCTTAGGTCACATAATCTATCAGTGACAAATAAAATTAGGTAAAACATAACAAAAAAAATCAAAGGGGTCATGAATTAACGCTGTTTTGTTGCCTGTTAGTCTATTTATTGAGCTACTTAGGTGTTTTAACTGTAAAAGTACTGAGCTCTAGTACACAATACTGCACAGCTTTTCGATTTGCGAAAAAAAATAATCGCGGATTTTGTTTACATCCGCCTTGATTTTCTTAGAATCGAGCGCATTAAAGACCGTATTAAACGTTTAGGAAAAAATAATGACTGAAGCAAAACATTGTAAGCTACTAATTTTAGGCTCTGGCCCAGCTGGTTATACTGCCGCAGTATATGCAGCACGTGCAAATTTAAACCCTGTTTTAATTACAGGCATTCAACAAGGTGGCCAATTAACAACCACGACTGAAGTTGAAAACTGGCCTGGTGATGCACACGGCTTAACGGGCCCTGCATTAATGGATCGTATGAAAGAGCACGCTGAGCGCTTTGAAACTGAAATCATATTCGATCACATCAATAAAGTAGATGTATCTAAGCGCCCTTTCACACTAACTGGCGACCAAGGTACTTACACATGTGATGCGTTAATCATTGCAACAGGTGCTTCTGCTAAATACTTAGGCTTAGAGTCTGAAACTAATTTCCAAGGCCGTGGCGTTTCAGCCTGTGCTACATGTGATGGCTTTTTCTATAAAGGTCAGAAAGTAGCGGTTGTTGGTGGTGGTAATACAGCGGTTGAAGAAGCGCTATACTTATCTAACATTGCTGACGAAGTACATGTTATTCACCGCCGTGATAGTTTCCGTAGTGAAAAAATACTTGCAGACCGCCTTGCTGAAAAAGCAGCTAACGGGAACGTTGTTTTACATTACAACCGTACGCTTGACGAAGTATTAGGCGACCAAATGGGCGTAACTGGCATTCGTATTAAAGATGCACACTCTGATGCAACACAAGAGCTAGATTTAGCAGGCGTATTTATCGCTATTGGTCATAAGCCAAATACAGATATGTTTGTTGGTCAACTAGAAATGAAAGATGGCTACTTAGTTGTAGAGTCTGGATTGAATGGTAACGCAACTCAAACAAGTGTAGAGGGCGTTTTTGCTGCAGGTGATGTGTCTGACCACATTTACCGTCAAGCAATCACATCAGCGGGTACAGGCTGTATGGCTGCCCTTGATGCAGAACGTTTCTTAGATAATTTATAAGCAATTAAATAAATTATAATAGGGCTGATTATTCAGCCCTTTTTTTATGTCTAAAATATAGTTACACTTTTACGATCAATTATAAAATAAGTACTGTATGAGAAATCAGCTATACCAATTAAGTGAAACCGATATAGCATTCCCCAATCCGGAATACGCATTAGAATCCCCTGATGGCTTGTTAGCAATTGGCGGAGATTTAAGTTTACCTCGCCTAAGTAATGCCTACAAAAGCGGAATATTCCCTTGGTTTAGCGAAGATGAGCCTATTATGTGGTGGTCGCCGAGCGAACGCGGGATTTTTGAACTGGATGATTTTCATATAAGTAAGAGCCTGCGTAAACATTTAAAAAAGCACCCTGTAAAAGTAACCATTAATAATGCCTTTGAGGAGGTAATAGAAGCTTGTCGCGATCAACGCCTTGATACCGATGGCACTTGGATCACCTCTGACATGCTCAACGCTTATGTTAATGCACACAATGCTGGCATTGCCCATAGCTTAGAAGTGTGGAGCAACGGAGAGCTTGCAGGTGGCTTATACGGTATTATGCAAAATGGTGTTTTTTGTGGTGAATCAATGTTTCATCATCAAACCAATTGCTCAAAGCTTGCTATGTGGGCACTGGTAAATTGGCTTAAACGTCATAATGCGCATTTTATTGATTGCCAGTTAGAAAACCCTTATTTAATGACCTTAGGTGCACAAGTAATCCCCCGCTCAACATTTTTGACTAAACTAAAAGCTGCACATAACTATATTATTAATCCTATTATGTGGGAGCCACAAGAACTTGACGCAATCTATGAATGAGCAACTTCCTGCACGTGTTGGTTTAACCCAAGAATTTGACTGTAGTTATTTACCCAACAGACAAGAGCAACTTTTAGTTATTCTAGATCCTAGTTGCTACAGTACAGACAAATTTGAGTCATTATTAGGCTTAGGATTTCGTCGCAGTGGTAACCAAATATACCGTCCACACTGCCCAATATGCAGTGCATGTAATTCTGTACGTGTATTAGCACAAGACTTTATCCCATCAAAATCGCAAAAACGTAAACTAAACAAAGCAAAAAACCAGTTTGAAGTAAAATACTCGACGCAAGAACGCCCTGAGTATTATCCGCTCTATAGTAAATACATAACGATGCGCCATCAGGATGGAAGTATGTATCCTCCTGAAAAAGAACAGTTTCAAAGCTTTTTACTTTGCAGTTGGCTCAAAATCACATTTATTGAACTATGGCACCAAGATACTTTAGCCGCAGTTGCCGTAACTGATTGTATGAACAGCTCTATTTCTGCAATTTATACTTTTTTTGACCCCGACTTTGAACACTATAGTTTAGGCTCTGTGATGATATTAGAGCAGCTTAAATTTGCAAAAGAGCAAAATAAGCAATACGTGTACTTAGGCTATCAAATTGATGAATGCGATAAAATGAAGTACAAAACTCAGTTTTTACCAGCTCAAAAACAGCTCAATGATGAGTGGGTGGCTATTTAATTTGCAAATATAGCCCCTGCGCCTTTACTTATTGGTGTATTTTGGGCAAAATCTGCAGCGTTTAACTATTAAAGAGGTGTTACGCTAAACATGGCGAAAGAAGACGTAATCGAAATGCAAGGGACAGTCCTTGATACTTTACCAAATACAATGTTCCGAGTTGAGCTAGAAAATGGTCACGTAGTTGTGGCTCACATTTCAGGCAAAATGCGCAAAAACTATATCCGTATTTTAACCGGCGATAAAGTAACGGTAGAAATGACTCCTTACGATTTATCAAAGGGTCGTATCGTATTCCGTGCTCGCTAAGTAAGTGCGTAAACGAGATTTAGTTTTTGGCTAGTGTTTTACTAGCTTTAAGCGTTTATTAAATGTAATTGATAGACATTGACTAGCAATTACATTTAATAAACAAAAAACCCAGTTTTTACTGGGTTTTTTGTTGCCTATAAAAATGGCAAAAAAATGGCCCGCTATTATTTAGCGGGCCATTTTTATTTAACTTAGTTGTGTAATTAACGTTTTACGCTGGCGTTAAATTGCTCTCGTAATCAAAGCGGATCTTCTTGTCTTTAACCGATACTTTAACTGTACCGCCATCAACAAGTTCACCAAACAGTATTTCATTAGCTAATTGCTTTTTAAGCTCTTCTTGAATAACACGTGCCATTGGTCGTGCACCCATAGCCTTGTCATAACCTTTATCTGCGAGCCATTCACGCGCTTTAGGCGTAAGCTCAAGATTAACCGATTTTTTATCAAGCTGAGCTTGCAGTTCCACAATAAACTTATCAACCACCAGTAAAATAACTTCACGTTCAAGGTGGTTAAACCAAATAATGTTATCTAAACGGTTTCTAAATTCTGGCGAGAAAACTTTATTAATTTCGCCCATTGCATCGTGCGTGTGATCTTGCTCTGTAAAACCAATCGACTTACGCGTAGTTTCTTGTACGCCCGCATTGGTAGTCATTACAACCACTACATTTCTAAAATCAGCTTTACGACCGTTATTATCGGTTAACGTACCGTGATCCATAACTTGTAGTAAAATATTGTAAATATCTGGATGCGCTTTTTCAATCTCATCTAAAAGTACAACCGCATGAGGGTTTTTAATAACCGCCTCGGTTAATAACCCGCCTTGCTCAAAACCAACATATCCTGGTGGAGCACCAATTAGTCGGCTGATTGCGTGGCGCTCTACATACTCAGACATATCAAAACGAATAAACTCAACACCCATACATTTAGCAAGTTGCTTAGTTACTTCTGTTTTACCAACACCTGTTGGGCCTGCAAACAAGAACGAACCCACTGGTTTTTCTTCGCTTGATAAACCTGAGCGAGATAAACGAATAGCCGATGTAAGCGCATCAATAGATTGATCTTGTCCAAACACCAGCATTTTAAGGTTACGGTCTAGATTTTTAAGCGTCTCTTTATCTGTTGAAGACACATTTTGTGGTGGAATACGTGCCATCTTCGATATTATTAGCTCTATATCAGCCACACCAATGGTTTTTTTACGTTTAGAACTAGGCTGTAAACGTTGGTTAGCGCCCGCTTCATCAATTACATCAATTGCTTTATCTGGCAAGTGGCGCTCATTAATGTATTTAGCACTAAGTTCAGCAGCTGCTTTTAATGCTTTTTGAGTGTAGCGAATACCATGGTGCTCTTCGTAACGCTCTTTTAATCCATTTAAAATTTTAGTGGTATCAGCAACACTTGGTTCAAGTACATCAATTTTTTGAAAACGGCGTACTAATGCACGGTCTTTCTCAAAAATATTTTTATACTCATTGTAAGTGGTTGAACCCATACAACGTAACTTACCACTTGAAAGAAGTGGTTTAAGTAAGTTTGAAGCGTCCATAACGCCACCAGACGCTGCGCCAGCACCTATTATGGTATGTATTTCATCAATAAATAAAATAGACCCAGGTTGTGCCTGAAGCTCTTTTAATAAGCTTTTAAAGCGCTTTTCAAAATCGCCACGGTATTTAGTACCTGCAAGCAATGCCCCCATATCTAGTGAGTACACAACTGCATCTGCAATTACTTCTGGTACTTGCTCGTTCACAATACGGTACGCTAAACCTTCAGCAATGGCGGTTTTACCAACGCCCGCTTCACCAACAAGTAATGGGTTATTCTTTTTACGACGACACAATACTTGTACCGTGCGCTCTACTTCGCTGTCGCGCCCAATCAGTGGGTCAATATTACCTTCACGAGCCTGAGCGTTTAAGTTAGTTGTAAAGCTGTCTAGCTTACTTGCTTCTTCGTTTTGAACTTCTTGCACTTCTTCATGTATATCATCGCTGTCGTCGCCTAGTTCATCATCAGCTTTTGAAATGCCGTGCGAAATAAAGTTAACAATATCTAAGCGCGATACATCATGCTTTTTAAGTAAATAAACAGCTTGGCTCTCTTGCTCTGAAAAAATAGCAACCAGTACATTGACACCCGTCACTTCGTTTTTTCCTGACGATTGCACATGAAACACAGCACGTTGTAATACACGCTGAAAACCAAGCGTTGGCTGAGTTTCACGCTCTTCTTCTAAATCTGGGATGACAGGTGTTGTTTCGTCAATAAATTCTAATAATTCGGTTTTTAAGCCTGAAAGATTAACACCACACGCGTTTAAGGCTTCTCCTGCAGAAGGATTATCTAATAGCGCAAGTAAAAGGTGCTCTACGGTCATAAACTCATGACGGCGAGTGCGCGCTTCACGAAACGCGGCATTTAAAGTGAGTTCTAAGTCTTTGTTTAGCATTGGCAACCCCTTACTGAGATAATAATTTATACCACAACAATCGGATGTTTGATCACCCTAATTGGTATTTATACCAATTGTATTAAATTGGTATTATTCCTGCTCACAACTACAAAGCAGTGGATGCTCGTTATCCCGTGAGTAACGGTTAACTTGTTCAACTTTGGTGTGGGCAACATCGGCGCTGTAAACACCGCAAATACCCTTACCTTTTTCATGAACCTGAAGCATCACATCGGTTGCTCTATCGCTATCCATATTAAAAAACGTCGTTAAAACTTCAATTACGAAGTCCATCGGCGTGTAGTCGTCGTTATTTAAAACAACTTTATATTTTCGCGGCGGCTGTAGCTTTTGCTTTTCACTGTCGCGAACTGTGTCGATAACACCTGAATCTTTCATACCACTCATAATTAAATATAGTCTTGTCTTTGTAACTCAAGCAAACTTGAATAAAAAATAAATAAAATGTTAAAAAATAACTCAAAACACTTGACTGGTTGGCTAAATAAACTACAGTCAAACATAGATTGATTAAACCTTAGTCAGTCTAGCAAATTATACGGTTTAGAATAACTAAATTAGTCAACTTATTGAAGGATGTAGAAGTATGGCTTGTGGTAAAGTTAAATGGTTCAACAACGCCAAAGGTTTTGGTTTCATCGTAGAAGACGGCTGCGAGAATGATATCTTCGCTCATTACTCAACAATTGTAATGGACGGCTATAAAACGCTTAAAGCTGGTCAAGATGTAACATTCGAATTAGAACAAGGGCCTAAAGGCCTACACGCTAAAAATATTGCCCCAGATGGTGACATTATTGAGTGACGATTGTTTTGTTCGACTAAAGCGAGCGACCTTTTAAGATCCTCGCTTAATTCCTTAAGCATACTAACTTATCTCTTCTTCTCTTATTTATTGCCTCTTTTCATTCAAATTCAACCCTTTTCCTTGAATTTATTTTATATACCCCAATGTTCTAAGAGTTGATTGTTTAACTGCTTATTGGGCATGCTCAAACTCTAGCCCTTTTTATTTAAGCTTGTTACACTCTTGGTGCTAAAAATTGCGCATAACACCTTATCGCCTCTTTTATATGTACTAGGCTAAAGGCTGATTTATTTTTGTTAATTTTTTAGCTATAAATACGATTCCAGTTCGTCAGGTGTGACTATTCTGCTTTTATAAAAGAGCAACGCTGAGTACCAACACCTAACAAACTACTCATTACGAGCGTACGTGTTTATTAACTTGTTTAATAATATGTACTCACTCATAAGTAATGATTTTCTTTGCATTGTTGAATAAGACCTTATCGGTCGACTATCTAGGAATGATGATGACATCAAAAATTATCTATACAAAAACGGACGAAGCTCCGGCACTAGCAACTTATTCGTTGCTACCGATCATCCAAGCATATACAAATGCGGCCGGTGTTGAAGTTGAAACTCGCGACATTTCATTAGCAGGTCGTGTAATTGCTAGCTTCCCTGATTATTTAACAGAAGAACAACGCATTGGTGATGCACTTGCTGAACTTGGCGAGCTTGCTAAAACACCAGAAGCAAACATCATCAAATTACCAAACATCAGTGCATCTGTACCACAGCTTCGCGCTGTAATTAAAGAGCTTCAAGCAAAAGGTTACGCTCTTCCAGAATACCCTGTTGAACCTAAAAATGATGAAGAAAAAGCAATTCAAGCGGCTTACGACAAAATTAAAGGCAGTGCAGTAAACCCTGTACTACGTGAAGGTAACTCAGATCGTCGCGCGCCAGGCTCTGTAAAAGAATATGCACGTAACAACCCACATTCAATGGGTGCGTGGAGCAAAGATTCTCAGTCTTACGTTGCAAGTATGAGCGAAGGCGATTTCTTCGGTTCAGAAAAATCAGTAACTGTTGATGCAGCCACTGATGTGCGTATTGAACATGTTGCAACTAACGGTGACGTTACTGTTCTTAAACAAAGCACACCTCTTTTAGCTGGCGAAGTTATTGATGCATCAAGCATTAGCGCTTCTAAGCTTCAAGCTTTCTTAGCTGCAGAAATTGACGCTGCTAAAGAAAAAGGTGTTTTGTTCTCGCTTCACATGAAAGCGACAATGATGAAAGTATCTGATCCAATCATCTTCGGTCACGCTGTTAAAGTATTCTACAAAGATGTATTTGCTAAACACGGTGAGCTTTTTGAAGAGCTAGGTGTTGATGTAAATAATGGTTTAGGCGACGTATATTCTAAAATTCAAACATTAGACGATGCTAAGCGCGAAGAAATTGAAGCAGATATTCAAGCTGTTTACGCTAACCGCCCTGCTATTGCTATGGTTGATTCTGACCGTGGTATTACAAACTTACACGTACCAAGTGACGTGATCATCGATGCATCTATGCCTGCAGCAATCCGTTCAAGCGGTCAAATGTGGAATAACGATGGTAAATTACAAGACACTAGCTTTGTAATTCCTGATCGTTGTTACTCAAGTGTTTACCAAGCAACTATCGATTTTTGTAAAGAAAATGGCGCGTTTGATCCAACAACAATGGGTAGCGTTCCAAACGTTGGCCTTATGGCTCAAAAAGCTGAAGAATACGGTTCACACGACAAAACATTTGAAGCAAAAGCGGACGGTTCTATCCGTGTTGTTGATGCAAATGGTAATACATTACTTGAGCACAGTGTTGAACAAGGCGATATCTGGCGTATGTGTCAGGTTAAAGACGCACCAATTCAAGATTGGGTTAAGCTTGCAGTAAATCGTGCTCGCGCAACAGGCGTTCCAGCTATTTTCTGGTTAGACGAAAACCGTGCACATGATGCGCAGCTAATCAAAAAAGTAAATAAATACCTACCTGATCACGATACAGCTGGTCTAGATATTCAAATTTTAGCACCGCTTGAAGCAACATTGTTCTCACTAGCGCGTATTAAAGAAGGTAAAGACACGATTTCTGTAACAGGTAACGTACTACGTGATTACCTAACAGATTTATTCCCAATTTTAGAGTTGGGTACGAGTGCTAAAATGCTTTCAATTGTTCCGCTTATGAACGGTGGTGGATTATTTGAAACTGGCGCGGGTGGTTCTGCACCTAAGCATGTTCAACAATTCGAAAAAGAAAACCACTTACGTTGGGATTCTTTAGGTGAATTTTTAGCACTTGCTGCATCACTTGAGCATTTAAGTGTAACTGCTGGTAACAACAAGGCACAAGTACTTGCTGATACCCTAGATAAAGCAACAGGTACGTTCCTTGCTGAAAACAAATCGCCTTCACGTAAAGTGAAAGAAATTGATAACCGTGGTTCTCATTTCTTCCTATCTTTATTCTGGGCACAAGAACTTGCTAAGCAAAATGATGACAGTGAACTTAAAGCACAGTTTACTCAAATCTCTAGTGACCTTGAGTCTAATAAAGAGCAAATCGTAAGTGAACTTAACGATGCGCAAGGCCCTGCAGTTGATTTAGGCGGTTACTTCCAGCCTAACGATGATGCAGCCTTTAAAGCAATGCGTCCAAGCACTACATTTAACGATATTCTTGCTAAATTAGTATAAATATCGGTTTAAATTTAAAAGCCGCTTACTTGTAAAAGTAAGCGGCTTTTTTATTTCTAAACTTTACAAAAAAAGGCCGCTATTTATAAAATAGCGGCCTTTGAATAATCAAATTTATTTATTTAATTATT
>NZ_JACJEN010000035.1:0-14699 GCF_014164075.1 Pseudoalteromonas sp. SG45-3
CTAAAAAGATTCAATCTAAGTTTTACTTAACACCCTGAGTTGTTCGTGCCTCGCTATGCGTTGCTGTTTCCCGTCTCAGTGGGGTCGCATTATAGGGAGATCCGAAAACAGATCAACCCTTTTTTTAAGAAAACTTGAAATAATGTGCTGTTCGCTGAGAATTTGAGCTAAACACGTTAAAAATACAACATAACCATCAAATTATTAACAACTAACGGGGTTCAAACCTATTTTATATTAGAAGTAGAGTTAAACGATCTTCATATAGAGGCTTACACCCCAGATGATCAATACGATCGTTAATGAAAGTGTTACGGCTGCAGATCCCATATCTTTGGCCCTACCTGACAATACATGTAACTCTGTACTTACTCGATCTGTTAATGCTTCAATGGCGGAGTTTAGTAATTCAACTATTAATATAATAAGCAGTGAGCTAATTAGTATTGCCCAGTGTAATAGTGATGAAGCAAGCCAAAATGAAATAGGAAATAATATAAGGCTTAATAGTAGCTCTTGCCTAAATGCTGCTTCTTCTTTAAATGCTGCTTTAAAGCCAAGGTAAGAGCAATAGGTTGCTTTGAAAACACGCTTGAGGCCTAAGCCATTTGGTTTTAATACATCTTTCATTAATAAACTCTATGAATGAAGGTCAAAATAAAGCCCCGCACTGCGAGGCTTTTTATTTATGCTACGCCGTATTGATCACAGTAAGCTTTAACTGAGGCTAAATGCTCATCCATTGTGCCTTGGCTTTCAAGGTAACTGATAAGATCAGCTAATTTTACAATTGAAATCACTTTGGTATTAAAGTCACGCTCAACTTCTTGAATAGCTGATAATTCAGCTTTACCCTTTTCTTGGCGATCTAACGCAATTAAAACACCACTAAGGTCAGCACCATTTTGTGCAATGATTTCCATCGACTCACGAATCGCAGTACCTGCAGTAATTACATCGTCAACTAGCATAATTTTGCCATTGAGTTCTGAGCCTACTAATGTGCCGCCTTCACCGTGTGCTTTTTTCTCTTTACGATTAAAACAGTAAGGTACATCTTTATCATGATGATCCGCTAAGGCAACCGCTGTTGTTGTCGCTATTGGAATACCTTTGTACGCAGGACCAAATAATACATCGTACTCTATAGCAGAATCTTCGAGTGCCGATGCATAAAAGCGACCTAAACGCGCTAAGTCTCGACCAGTATTAAACAAACCAGCATTAAAAAAGTAAGGACTTGTGCGTCCAGACTTTAATGTAAACTCACCAAATTTTAACACCTGCTTCTCTAGAGCAAATTCTATAAACTCTTTTTGATAATCTTTCATATCTTGTAGCCTACCTATTTATGCTAATGCTTGCTTTTGTACGTCAATAATTTCGCGAATAGAATGTTTAGCTAAAGTAAGTAACTCATCTAGCTCATCAAACGAGAAAGGTTCGCCTTCAGCTGTACCTTGAATTTCAATAATTTTACCTGTTTCGGTTAAAATTACGTTCATATCAGTCTCTGCTGCTGAATCTTCAATGTATTCTAAATCGCTAATTGCTTGGCCTTTGTAAATACCAACTGAAATAGCTGCAATCATATGTTTAAGTGGGTTTGAATTAATCATACCTTTTGCACGCATATGTGTTAGTGCATCAACAAGTGCAACACATGCACCACTTATAGAAGCAGTACGTGTACCGCCGTCAGCTTGAATAACGTCACAGTCAATGGTAATTGTGTTTTCGCCAAGTGCTTTTAAGTCAACAGCAGCACGAAGTGCACGTGCAATTAAGCGCTGAATTTCCATAGTACGACCGCCCTGCTTACCACGTGCAGCTTCTCGAGCATTACGCGTATGCGTTGCTCGCGGTAACATACCGTATTCAGCATTAATCCAACCTTTACCCTGACCTTTCATGAAACGAGGAACGCCCGATTCAACAGTAGCTGTACAAAGTACTTTGGTGTTACCAAACTCAACAAGTACTGAGCCTTCAGCATGCAAAGTATAATTACGTGTAAATGTAACAGGTCTAATTTGGTTAGGTGTTCTTTCGCTTGGACGCATTGACGATCCCCTTAATTCAGAATTTGCGACATTATAAGTGTATGTGGGTATAGATACCATGTTGATTTAAATAAATAGCTGTATGCAAAATATTCAGTGTATTAAATTTTCCCTAGAGCTTAAGCAGTGTTACGGTATAATCATCATAATATTGTATTTATAAATTTAGGAAAATATCCATGATCCACAGTATGACAGCTTATGCGCGTCGCGAAATAAAAGGCGATTGGGGTACTGGCACTTGGGAAGTTCGCTCAGTAAACCAGCGTTACCTTGAAACATTTATACGCGCACCAGAGCAATTTCGTGGCATGGAGCCAGTTATTCGTGAGCGTTTACGCAAACACTTACAACGCGGTAAAGTTGAGGTCTTTTTAAAGTTTGTGGCAAATCCAGCCCACGTTGGCGAGCTATCAATTAACCAAGCACTTGCTGAACAACTAATAAATAGCGCTAAATGGGTTCAACAACAAAGTAATGGCGATATTAACCCTGTTGATATATTACGTTGGCCTGGCGTTATGGAAGCAGAAGAGCTTGATATGGATAGCGTTAATACAGCATTAATAGCTGGTCTTGATCAAGTAATCGAAGATTTTAAATCTGCACGTGGCGATGAAGGTGCAAACCTTGAAGGAATGATAGCAATACGCCTTGATGCAATTCTAGAGCAAGTAGAAATTGTAGAAACGCATATGCCTGAGATTGCTAAATGGCAGCGTGAAAAACTTGCTCAAAAGCTAGAAGACTTAGCAGCAAACATTGACGAGTCACGCCTTGAACAAGAACTTATTTATCTTGCTCAAAAACAAGATGTAGCTGAAGAACTAGATCGCTTAAAGTCTCACGTTAAAGAAACTAAAAAAATCCTTAAAAAAGGAGGCGCATGTGGCCGCCGCTTAGATTTTATGATGCAAGAATTTAATCGTGAAGCTAACACGCTAGCGTCTAAGTCTATCAATAGTGACATCACTACTGCAGCCGTAGAGCTAAAAGTACTAATTGAACAAATGCGTGAGCAGATCCAGAATATTGAGTAAAGATCACTAGCACTCAAAAAAGCTCACAACACATTGAAAAACCTCGCTTTATAGTGGGGTTTTGTTTTTTATCGTTCCGTATTTTTTCATTCTGTTTCATCCAATTGGTGAGTATTGTGGTTAGTATTTTTCACTGCTAGTCTCAAGCTACTGGTGAGTACAAGAGGTGAAGAAATGCCAAATTTAACAGTTAAACAAGTCAACATACTTGCTAAAGGCAAGCCAAGTAAAACTTCCGATGGCAATGGGTTATCGTTTGTCGTTCCAAATCGTGGTGAACCTTATTGGTCTTTGAGATATTCCTTTAATGGGAAGAGGAGAGAAAAGTCGCTGGGTAAGTTCGGGCAACTGACACTAGCTGAAGCGCGTGGTGAGGCTGAAACAGTCAGAGCCATGCTCAGAGAAGGCATTGATCCACTATCATTAAGCTCTCTCACTAAACACAGCGGGATGACTTTTAACGAGCTATTTCAAGATATGTATGAAAATAAGCTGCTCAAACGATTAAAAAGGCCTGATATTCCGAAAAGTAAATATGACAACAATGTAGCCAAATTCATTGGTCACCTTAAAGTTGAGCAGGTTAATGCGTTTCACATTCGAGATATCCTAAATATCATAGCCGACAGTGGGCGAACTACAGTGGCGAATGATGTACTCGATCTACTTAAAAACCTTTTTAAGCATGCTATCCAATTGAATATTACATTGAACAATCCCGCATCTGCATTCAGCTATAAAGATGCAGGAGGGCATGAATCCTCTCGGGAAAGAGTATTAACTATTGATGAAGTGGAACAAGCATTCAGCGTATTCAGAAAATACCCCGAGTCTTTTACTCGCGACAACTACCTAGCTTGCTGTTTGTTGATGATTTTAGGAGTACGTAAATCTGAATTAATTCAAGCTCCATGGCATGAGTTCGATTTAGATAACGCTGTTTGGCATTTACCCAAAGAACGTACCAAGAAAAACTTTAGAGCTATCAAAATTCCTTTACCACCACTCGCTGTAGAATGGCTTAGAGAGCTAAAAGTTCGATCACATGGGTCAAACTATGTATTTCCAGCTAGGCGCAAGAGCACTAGACCATACATGGGCCCTGATACTATCAACAGCGCAATTAATTCACTATTTGGTATAGATCAAAGTAAAAAGGTTCAACCACCAAACCGTATGGGCAATTTAGAACATTTTAGAGTTCACGATCTTCGGCGCACTTTCAGATCTATTGCGGCCGGGATGAAGTTTCAAGATGATCATTTAGAGCGTTGCTTAAATCATCAAATCAGTAAGTTAGATGAAATTTATAACAAACATGACTTCTTTGAAGAGAGAAAGGAAATTCACCAAGCTGTTTCTAAAAAGCTTTACACATTACTTAAACCCGTTCAAAATCATTAAAATTCAATAAGTTAAAGATTATAAGATTATGACAATCCAGCAGGCTAGTGAATCAAAACCATTATATTTTCATTTTAAAGAAAAGTATAAAAGAAACAAAGAGTTAATTGACAATCTTAGATTAGGAGTAAAGCTATGTTTGACCATAATGGCTTTTTCACTGGGGTGGGTCTTCAGCAGTTACTTGATGGAAGAGGAAATAGGCAGATGGTTAATTGTTAACTGGGACCATTTTCTACTCCGAGACTTTGTAAACCCGTTTGAAAGAGTAAAGGAATTAGGTAGCTGGACAATTGCCTCAATTTCCTTTTACTGGGGTTTATCATTCGCCATACTAGCCTTGTTTGGTAGCAAAGTAGCTGAGTATACTTACTTACTGACATTTTTCTTTAAAAGTGGAATAAAGTTACTACGCCTAACAATTGCATTTTACCTAGGTGTTTTCTTCCAAATCATTTATGAATTCCCCAACTTCCTAAATATAGCCTCATCATTTGGACCTGAAAGTAAAACAGTATTTTATGTAATAAATGTTTTGCTTTTCATGCTGTTAATTATCTCTCTAATTGCTGACAAATACTCAAAAATAAATTTTTCCGCGCCATCAGAAAAATGGAAATCTATCAAAATTGTAAAACACCTTTATAATTGTCAATTAAATAATCCAGGAAAAGTATCAATTGCTCTTATTGCAGTAGCGCTCGTGTTATTTGTTTACTTAATAATCCAGTCCTTAAATGGCGATTGGGAAAAGCTGAGAGAGATGAAACGAAACTGTATCAGCACTAATAATCCAAGCTTTTGTGATATTAAGCTTAATGATACTGGTTCTTCTATTCCCCCTAATTAAGAGCCGTTCATCCAAAGCAAAATATCCGACAGCAACCAACGGGCTTTCCCCTTACCAACGCTGGAGGCTGGCGGGGTTTCTCCCGCCTTTTGCATACGCCACCAGGTAGTGCGGCTAATGCCGGTTCTGCGGCAGCGCTCAGTCTCGCTTATCAAGCGCTCTTCTTCGCCATAAAGTTTTAAAATACCCGCTCTTTTTTCAAATAGCTCGTTATTCATGTTCGTCTCCTAATTCCACGCGATTCTTTAGTACCCAAGCATCAACTTCTTCTCTCTTGAAAAAGGTTCGCCGCCTCGCCGCCCTCCAAGCTTGTAGCTGGGCAACCCGTCTCGTACTTGTTGCCGCAAGAAATTTGGGCTTAGTGCTGTATACTGGACACACTCATCAAATGTAAGAAACTCTTTGCTGTTGAGCGCTACTTTGCAAAGTTGGCTTTCAATAACGCATTTTATTTCGTCAAATAATTGGTCAGTAAGCATTAGTAATTCTCGCTCTGGGAAGCTGGGAAAGTGGGATTGGTATTGCTATTCAAAGAGTTATCATTTGGATAAAAGTGGGATAGATCTACACTTTCACCGCATTCGCGACAGATTTTCTCGGGAAAAAGCTTAATAAACCGCTCTCCTCCTATTTTAAATGTGCGTCGCATGCCCTCATTGGAAATAGCCCAACCTTTTTGAAGCATGTAATGGACCGTTTGACTGTATTCATGAGCAACGGACTCAATAACTTCCGATTTGAATAACTGCTGAGGGATGTACCAAGCCAGTTCAGGCTCTGACTCGAAGAATCCTATGCTCCCGTTATGTGACTCCCCCCGAGGACTCAGACTATGGCGCCACTTATTGATTAGCTTGATAAGCTTCTTAATAATTTTCTTACTTTCTGAATTTTCAGTGCTATTACGGTCATCTAACCAAATTGTTGCTACTTGTTCTAATGCATCTTTAGCTTCACCCAAGTGCCATGGCAACAATCCTAAATTAATGGCAATTTCCCCCGCGGCGGCTAGCAGCGCAAATTTATCTAAAACGTTATTAGCTTGGCTCTCTATGTTTTTTGGCCAAGGCCACTGCTCCCGAATATCTTTGTACTCTTTAATAACCTCATTGTTTGGGCAATCAAAATTTGAGAGAGCTTCCACCCACGATTTAATGAAAGTACCATGGTATTTACCTATGCTGGCTGATAAGTACTCAGCAAACTCTTTAGCCGAAGTAAATCCATGAGTATTTTCAAAAGCATCGTATTTGCTAAATACTGGAACCTCAATTAACCGGACTGACTGCCCTGCACTAACACTTTGATTAATGCCTAACAAAAGCTCTTCAAGGGTAAGCTCCCCGGTACTAAGAAATATTGTGCGCCAACGATAACGCTTATCTAGGGCGCCATCTTGCTGGCTTCTTAGTTTTGATACGCCATTACACAAGTGGTAAATTAACTGACCTATCTCTTGTGCGGGACACTGCTTAAATTCATCAAGACAAAGCAGCATGTTATTTCGCGCACGAGCGATAGACTCAATACCGTTAGATGTGGAGCTCCAAGTCTCCCAATAGGTTTGATCTGAATAGATACTTGCAGCCACTTTCATCACTGTAGACTTGCCTGATTTTGAACTACCGACGATTTGTATTCCGAAGCTCTCTAAATCAGTCCACCCAATAATAGGGGCCGCAAGTGCAGTACACACAGCAAGGATCATGATTGGGTTGCCTCGGCAATATTTTCCAATATTTTGCTGCCAATCCAACAGTGAGCCTGATTCAACTAAGCTATCACCTGCAAAATCACCAACATAAACTGCTGGCGTATCGTACTGGCCAATACTCCAATCCGGTGTCACAAATTGGCCGTCCACCCAACCACTTTGTCTTGCGCTGTATGCATGCTTATTACATGGAGTTTCGATTAGGTAAGCTAAAAGAAATTCCCATGAGTATTTTCCTGGCGAAAGTTGAAAACCTGACCTAAGCAGCCTCTTTTTAAATTTTTTTGCGAAGTTGTCATCAACTTCTCCCATAGGCAGTACTTCACGAATCGGTAAGCCAAAGTAGTTTTTCCACTCTAGAAGCCGGCCAAAGTCATCTCGCTTATCGTGGGAAGAGACGATAGCCTTCACTTCTATTGGACCGGAAATTTTTCTCTCTTCACCATCTTTGTTAAGGGCGTAGATACCATCAGGTTTTGCTTTTAGCATGAACTTTACCTCTCAAAATAAACACATTTGTATTACTTGAATCATTGAGAGTTAGGTTGGCACGGTTTGAGACAGGTTGGATCGGAAAAACCCACCCTACTTTTCATGGGTTTTTAAAGTCTATAAAAATCAGATTTTTAGCTAATTTAGGTGCGTCATTTTCGCATAAAAAGGAGGCAAAAATGCTGTTTTTGGGCGTCAAGAATTAGGCATGCCTAATTTCGTGGCTTAAAAGATTGGATATCAGTCGAATTTATTGAGGTCGTCGCAATTAAAATGAAATAGTACAGCAAAAAATGTCACTATAGCTAGAATTAAACCACATCCTGTTAGTAAAGGAGCCATATCTATATTTTCCCATCTTTAATTGCTTCAAATAAATCATGCTTCAATTTGTCGTAGTGGCGAGTCGCGCGAATAGCCAACACCATTAATACCCACATTTGAAACCATTCATAATCAGTCATAAGTGCACCTTAATGTCTTGTATTACCTAAATAGATATTACCTTCCCATTTACAAAGCTCTAAAATCCAATTACTAATTTTCAACCGTTTAGCTGGGTTAATACCTGTGAAAGGAAAGAAAATCTGAGTGCTACGATTTTTGAACTTTGAAAAGGGTTCCAATCGAATATCCCAAATATCGCCATGCTCATTCATAACATCAAATGCAAACGCTTTTTGTGTGGTTAAAGCAATGAACATCTCTTCTTCCGTTTCATTGCGAAGATTAAGCTTTAAACCTAATGGTTCACACTCGTCCTCAATACCAGCTAAGCGAATCTTCAGCTCATCGTATACAGGCTTAAATGGCCAAAGCTCTTTATTTGTCATCATTTCTTCTCTCAAAATTAGGCATGCCTAATTCATAGGTAGGTATCGTAGAGCTCGCCACGAGCTTTAGCGTCTTCAGCTTCTGCGCGAGTCATCTCTTCACCGTCAGCAATAATGTTACCCATACCATCATCCAATTCATCTAGCTGGTCATTCTCTTCAGAAACTGATAGTAAAACATCAACAACACCTAGTGCTACCAACCCTGTTACTTTTAACGCTTTTTTCCACATACGAGACTCCTAAAATTAGGCATGCCTAATTCGAACGATAATTGAGCTTACTTTTAGTTAAGCCAATAAATCCTTTTAAATCAATATGGAAGATGTCTCACACGTTAAAATTTGAAACTTTAAAAACAATGATTTTCATATGGTTATAGTAAATTATTCAAAACCTATACTTTTACTTTTTTCAAAAAATAAGAATAAATAACTAGCTTTTTGCTCAATAATTGCCATCCTATTAATGCTTAACTTATAAGCGTTAATTTTTAAATCAATCTGATGGAGTAGAATTATGGCTGTTAAACATGTGCCAACTGGAATTGTTCACAAAGGAAGTAAAGGTGGAACAACAGGATGTGGCTTTGATACTAAAAAGGAAGCTACCCATTGGGTAGACTCCCACTTTAAAATTAACTGCGATAAAAACGGATGTAAAAACTGAGGGTTAGTAGATTAATAAACTAGGCCGATGTTAGTGTATACGCCCATTTAAAAATTAGGCATGCCTAATTTTAACTGCCCAAGTACGCATAGGTAATCTTCAATCGTTCATGGCCCAACTCTAGGCTAATTTGCTCCCGAACTTTAATATCGTGCTCATAATCAAGAGATGATAACTCTTTTCTATGTGGGCCTCCATCGGCAGGGCATTTCCAACCTGTAAGCTCTAAATAACGCTCCCTTGCGTAATGATGACGCAGTCCGTGATTTTTATTTAATCCAACTCGAATTGTTTCGCGGTCGTACTGTTTCATTTGTGACTTATAGTTTTTGTCAGGTTCGATAAGTGCGCCTTTAGTAACAGCTGCAATATCACGAATAAGCTGTCGTTGAGATTCTTTTAAGATCGGAATTTTGCGGTATTTGCCACCTTTGGCCCATGAGCCTTTAATTTGTAGAGTGTTAGCGTTTATCAAAGCGTAAGATAAGCTGAATTTCATACACTCTTCTTTTCTAAGCCCAAATTCTTGCTGCAAACGCAGGGAAAGCTTGATTAAGTCACTCTTGATCTTCGCATGCTTATCCATGTCTAACGTTTTTGACTTGCCAATGGGGTTGTTGCGAACTCTTGGAATACCGTAATCATCATTGCTACGTGAACAGATATTAGGTTTACCTATTTTTTCGGCAATCCAACGTAGTGCGGCCATTCTGTTTTTAATCGTTTTGGGTGCTAAACCTTCATCTTGCCAACGCGTTATAAGGTGATTGATATGTTTGGTTTTAAGACCTGATGGGTCTCTTAATCTATAACCGTGGCTAAGCAGCTGTGTTGCAGCAAGGTTTAAAACGTTGCTACGAGTAGCTCTAGTGCTAAAGCTACTTTCGCGGTGAGTGTCGTTCACCATTTGATGAAGACGATATCCTAATTGGCTCATTTCATGTTCCTCATAAATTTAAAAAGTAATTTTGAAAGTATTGAGAAAAACACCAAACCGAAGACCAGGGGGCGAAATGCCAAAATAGGTAAGTTTTAAAGCCATATGAACGGTGCGTAACCGAGCATATTGTCACAGGACATAAAGGCTAACTGGCCTAAAGCAACAAAGCTGAGCCGTGTGATTTCTGTTGAAATACAGCGCGAACTACTGTGGTTTATATTTGTGTTGTTTATAGTGGTGTGGTCGTGTGACCCATAATGCTGCGAATGCAGCTCCTCAGGAACGTGTTGCGGGCAGTGAGAACGCCCTTTTTCTTTGTGCTCATTTCGAGCTAGTTCATAATTAAAATTATCACAGTGATCAGAGATTGCAACACCTTTTTGACACGCTCAAATCTCGATCCCTCTTCTGGCCCTGTAATTTTTCAAGGCCGGAAAGCAATTATATAAAAGGGCACTAACTTATAAGTGCCCTCTCTTATGCAATTTCTAATTTAGCTAGACATTGTGTAAATATAGCGCCGCTTAATTAATATGATGTATATCAGTGAGTATGCTTCGCTATAACACTGATGCTAGAAGGAGACAGGTTATATTCATTTGCCACATCTACCTGTTTTTTTCGTTGACCCCTCACTTTATCCCTAATTTCTAGATTTCTAACTTTTCGTTCGAGAGTTTCAATTCTCTTACCTTGTCCCTCTAGTTCCTCAGTGATCAACTTTAATGCCTGTATAGTTCTGTTCATGATTTAGTCTCGCCTTAAATTAAAAAAATTTAGCTTTATACAAGTTTTCTTTAGCTTCTTCATGCCCCTGCGCAGCGGCTTGTTCGTATAATTCAAGACCCAGTTCAGGGTTATATTCTACCCCGAATTTTTTCCATAAATTTCTATGAATAAACCCCATAAAAAACTGGCCATTAGCATCCCCTAAATCAGCGGCTAGCCTATAAAAATGCAGGGACTTATTAAGGTTTACTTTAATATAATCACCCTCTTCATAAATAAGCCCAAGCTGACACATTGCTTTTGCATCACCGTCTTTTGCAGCCTCCTCGAGAAAGTCGACAGCGTCAGAATAACTGTGCATTTGATCCTTTCCGGTAAAAATCAACCGTGCTAAGTTGACAGCTGCGCTAGGAAGTCCTTGCCTCATCGCTCGTTCATAATACCTAGCAGCGTCACTTCTAGATATTAAAGAAGTCAAACCTTGTTCTGCCATCTCAGCTAGCTTATTGAGACATAAACAGCTTTCTTTCTTAGCCCCTATATATAGTTGCTTTTCAGCCTCTACCCATTCACTTTTCTTTAAATGGTGTACGGCTAAGTTATATGCTGCGTCAGAGTGACCATTTTTTTGAGCTTTTTTGACTAATGGATAGTAATCATTTTCACCTTTTCCTAGTAAATGACCATGCTCCATGTATAGCAATCCAAGCTCGTATATCGAGTCTAAAAACTCTTGTTGCATACAGGGGATTAACAGTTTTTCTTTCTCGAGCAATCCAATTTGTATATGGATCGAGTCGCTTTCAAACAGAGGACTATTAATCATCATTTGAACTTTTGACCCAATCTCGATTGCTTTGTTGTGTCGAACTATAACTTCATCTTTTATTTTTTGAATCAAAGGTGGCTCATCTTGACCAAAATTTTCTAAGCAAAATTGATTGAGATTCTTGGTTGTAGAACGAACTTCGTGCAGCTTTTTACCGTTAGGTAAAATTAATGAACTATCTCTTAAAAAGCGTTTGTTTTTGCGCAGCTCATAGCTTTTAAGTTTGAGGTGTCTCGGTTTTCTTGTGGAAGAATTCATGGTTGCTTTCTCACTAAATAAAAATTTGGGTATAAAAGCCCCGTCCTGTCTTTACGTTAGGCTTTCGATATTCCAGATTTTCAGCAAGCGCAACTAGTGCAGGTGTCGCTTTTGACAGATTTATACGACAGGAAGCTACTCCTAAATCAAAAATAAAGGGATTTTTAACTAATGTCAATTGTTACTTCGCTATTAGATTGCATCTTCTTGTTAGAGCACTCAAATCTCCATCCCTCTTCTGGCCCTGCAATTTTTCAAGGCGGATTGGGTGTCGAGGCATCATGAGCAGTGGCCTCGACGGGCGACTCTGCGAGTCGTCCCTACCTCTTTCGAGTAGGGACGACTCGTCGCCAATCCGCCTTCAAAGAAAACCCCGACAATCTTACCTGGGTTTTTCCAAACATTATTTTTGAAAGTGGTTTACTTTGTGATTGGCAGCGCACACCGCGATTCGTTATCGATAATAACGGCCCACATCTGGGTGCATTAAACAGGGCTATGGTGCATCAGGGTACGACCCTGGAGGCGTGTATTCCATCAGACGTTAGGGTTTATCGTCTGTAGTCTTCGAGGATAGTCGTGTAGTTCCTACACGCGCAACCCATTATATTGGGCTGTTTTTCTTAAGAATTGGTGTGTGCTGCTTCTGAGCTAAGCGATATCACATATGCTCAAACTATCGAAAATACACTGTAGCAATTCTTTATCAACCACTCCTTCGTTAACACATACTTTCAACTTATATGGCGTATAACCCAAATAAGAGACCTCTCTTAACCCCCCACTCCACAGCAAACAAATCCTTTCTGATGTAACCGGAGAGTCACTGTCAACTGTACTCAAGCCATTGATTGCTTTTCTAGCTCTCTGTTCGTTTGTCATCATCACGCCCCCTCATAGAAAATAATCTTCATCGTAGCGCTTAGCCATACTTCGGTTAAGTTAAAATTTTAACTACACTTGTTTAAACTTTCTATTTAGCATAAGTTAAGTATCATTATAGGAATTAACATAAAAAATAAACACTTAGAAATGAAAGATATAGAAAAGGAAATAGCTGTAGAGCGCTATAAGTTTATACTTACAAAAATACAACACTTAGACGAATCTTTATATAAAAACATCGGCTTTATTGCAAAGTTTACAGCTGCAATTATTAGTGCTATTGCCAGCTCTATACTCTTATTCAAAACTAGCAAAATAACTAATGAAATATTGGTGTTAGCAATAGACTTTGCGTCATATATCAACGCCTTCACATGTCTACTTTTTATTCTTATAACTTTAGCAAATATTTTTTCTTGGCGCGATTACAGAAAGGAAGAAATTGAACTACTAGATAAATGTGGTGTTGAAATTGCTAGAAAGCCCCCATCATTCAAGGGGCTCCTCCGGTGGACAGAAACATGGTTTTTAATAGCACTGCTAATTATTGCAACCGCTTCTTTAAATGTCGATAAAATTCTAGGGAGCCTAATAACACCCTAGAGAGTATTTAATGTACTCAAAAAAGAAAACCTAACATTCAGTTACATAAACTCCTTTAAGTCAGTACCATCTAGGAATTTAAAGTTATATTCCGAGTTGTCTTCCCAGAAATGAGGGGACAACTTTTTAACCAGCTCGCCTCTTTTTTGACGCCCTGGCATAACAACAACATTATCAACTGATACTCCTGTTATTAAAATACTCCAGCCCTCCCTCACTCCTTTAGTATACGATGCTTCTTCAGAACTCAGTTCCCCTAACTTTTCTTCTTCACGCTGCGTGTAGTGGCATAGTTAATTTGACCACCCATTAAGAAAGAAATGTTATGCTGATAAGCATACAAATTTGGGTGAAAAAATGACGAAATTAAAACGTGCAACGTATTCTGCAGCAATCAAATTAGAAACAGCTCAGCTTGTAGTTGACCAAAGTTATACTCAAGAAGAAGCAGCCAAAGCGATGGGTGTGGGTAAATCAACCGTTAGTAAGTGGGTTACTCAATTAAAGCAAGAGCGTAATGGCCAGCCACCATCGGCTTCGCCAATGACGCCCGAACAAATTGAAATCCGCGAACTTAAAAAGCAAATCCAACGCATTGAATTAGAAAAGGATATATTAAAAAAGGCTACCGCTCTCTTGATGTCCGACTCCCTGAACAATTCTCGTTAATTGAGAAATTAAATCAACGAGAGCGTTATCCAATTAGCGTGCTATGTAGCGTATTTAATGTGCATCGCAGTAGCTATAAATATTGGGCCATACGGGATACAACGCCGACATCAGAGCAAGTAAGGTTAGAAGCTGAAGTTAAAGCTATACATGCAATGAGTGGCGGTTCAGCTGGGGCACGGACAATCGCAGCAATTGCAACGAATAACGATTTTGAATTAAGCCGTTATCGCGCCGCTAATCTGATGGTTAAACTAAAACTAGAGAGCTGCCAAGTACCACAACATCAATATAAACGGGGTGGTAATGAGCATCTTGAAATCCCAAATTTGCTAGATAGGCAGTTTGATGTTGTTGAGCCAGATACCGTATGGTGTGGTGATGTGACGTATATTTGGACAGGTAATCGCTGGGCTTATTTAGCGGTCGTTATTGATTTATTTGCACGTAAAGTCGTTGGTTGGGCAATGTCGCTGTCGCCAGATACTAACTTAACGCTAAGAGCGCTTGAACTCGCGTATGAAAGCAGAGGAAAACCGACAGGACTGATGTTTCATTCAGACCAGGGTAGTCATTATACAAGTTTAAAATATCGTCAACGTTTATGGCGCTATAAAATCAAACAAAGTATGAGTAGGCGTGGAAACTGTTGGGATAATGCACCAATGGAGCGATTTTTTAGAAGCTTTAAAACGGAATGGATGCCAAAGGTTGGATATGG
>NZ_JACJEN010000036.1:0-13197 GCF_014164075.1 Pseudoalteromonas sp. SG45-3
TTCGATAATGTTACGCCACTGCTCAAGGCTACGTGTTTTTCTCATGGCTATCTCCTAATTGAAATTAAGAAATAGCTTAATCGGTTTGACGAATTACTGGCAGGTGCACTTTGCTAGACGCTTACACCTAAACCGAAAGAAATATCCGAACTGTCTTCACTAGAAAAATGAAGCGCACCAACAGTTGAATACTCCATCACCTTGAGTAAATCTGGTATGGAAGGATAAGGAATGTTATGTATTCTAGATAATACCTTTTTACCCCATGAGTCCGGTAAAATATCATCAATGAATCCTAGGGCGGATTTATCACAATATAACTTAAAAACATTTGATGTCAGATGTAAGGTAGATGGATCTATAGGGTGTTTAACCTTTGAGAGATAATCCTTGTGGTACGCAAATTCAACACTATCTACTTGCTTTCTAGTGTTCTCTATTACCCCTGCAATACCACAACGGATAATGTCACCGGATGGTAGTTTGAATCGAACTTTGAATATGTTACTTACCACGTTGTAACCTTATCAATAATATTGAGTTCAAGTTCATTGTTGAGAAATAATTCTTCGAGGTATTTCTTACGGCCAAGAATAGTTAGTACCTTGCAGACTGTTCCCCACGCAACCCCTTCTTTTCCAGCTTCAAGGTTTTGAATCGTAGTGAGGCCAACACCTACTCTAGCGGCAAAGGTCTTTTGGGTATCATTGGGGAATTTTCTTTTTCGGAGGGTTTGTATTTCCTTCCCTTTTTTTAAAAACCAATCATTATCCATAAGCCTTACCAATTAAAACACCTGTTATAGCAGGTATTATATATCATTAATTCAATTAACACCTGTTATTTCAGGTATTAATTTTTGATTGTAATTAATGTTTTTAATAATTAAAGCTACCAAACATCTTGAATTATAGTGCCTCTCAAAAATTCATGCGCATTAAAATTTATTCCAGTCTGTTAATGATCCTATAGGCAACGGGGGACTTATTACACTTTAAGCCCTATATTCCTGTTAAGGGGTTAATTCATTTTTATTATCATACATCAATAAATTGTATAAAAAACAGGCTTAATAGTAATTTCGAGGGGATGGGCACAAAACCCCATTCAGCTGGAATTAGAAATGCCTTTAGGCAAGGCATTGATTGAAGAGAATGGTTATTCCCTTCTCAAAATCAATAAAGCAACATAAAGCATTTCTAAACCAGCCCTTGTTAACACTGGTCTAATACCGCCACTATTTGCCGAATTTACCAATAAACAGATCTTTCCCTATCAGAAATTAATCCCCTCAAATGATCTTGCTTAGTAGAATTTTTTGGATAAAAGATGTTCGACAAACAGGCAAAATTGCATTTGAAAACCATTAAACAGATAAGTTGAATTTAGTAAATCACAATATATAAGCAAGACAGGAATTTATAAAAATATATTGTGTACGGTCACATTAAATAATCCGTATCATTATTTATAAATACGGCTCCTGGTCATTAGCTCACGGCTGGCGCATTTTAATCCCAGGTTCTAACAGGGTTGAACGATAATCATCGTCTAGCCCTGCCATTTTCTTTTTCCTCGCCATACTTGCTGATTTAGTTGTATCTCGCTTAAATAACGCCATGGCTATTTTTCTCATGACGTTAAACACAAGCGGTCCTTGCTTCTTACGTATTCTCGATTCATCTTCCCTAAAATTCATATCCAACATCCAATGCATACTTTCAACCTGCCAGTGGCTACGTACCGCATTGAGCGATTGCTCTGCATCTAGTGCCAACGAACTAATATACCAACGGGTTTCTATAGTGTCTGTACCCGCCGATTTATCGTGAACTTGTGCGGTGACTTGAATAACACTCTTTAAACCATACCATTGGTAAGTTTTGCCTAACCAACTTTTATCAATAAGTAATTGCTGACAAGTTCTTGTTTCAATGCGCCCATGCCCTGAGCTGATTTCGGCATGTTTATCATAGTTACTCTTGGTTAATCCTTCGCGCTCATTCTTATGCCACCAAGCTTATAATTCAATCTGCATACCCGAGTGGTTGCCCTTTAGCGCCAGAATATAATCCGCTTTCTGCTTAATTATTTGTTTAGCAATTTCTTGTTGGCACCCCATTGCATCAAGCGTGATAATACTATTTTCAATATCCAACAGGGTAAGTAATTCAGGAATTGCGGTGATTTCATTTGTTTTGCTATCAACGGCTGTTTGCCCTAACACTAATTGGTGTTGGCAGCTCCATGCGCTGACGGTATGTAAGGCACTTTTTCTATCTTTGGTTGTAAATGAACGACGTGCTGTTTTTCCATCAATGGCAATGATATCAGCACCAGTGGTTTCAATAAGTGATGATATCCAAGATTGAAATGAATGCTCTATTTCATCTGATTTTAACCGACAAATGACACGGGCAATGGTGTCGTGTCTTGGGATACCCTCTTTGAAAGCGCCATATTTTTTTAACCAATCAAGTTTTAGATGCCCAAAATCTTCAATATCCTCCCATCCTTCTGCGCCGGAGAGTACAGCACTAATGGCTAAGAGGAGAATATCGATAAGTTCATGCTTTTTACAGCGTTCAATGCGAGGATCGGTAATTGAATCAAAGTGTTTCAGAAAAGTAGCGCTCATATTAAGTGACCAAGGTGATTATAATGCCTTGATCTGATCGCTACTTGTTCTAGAAGTTCAATTTATAATGATCTTGCCGTGGATTGTCCTGTATAAACTACTTAATTTGATTGACTTGAGTGGGTTTCTTGACTACCATGTTTTTTAAAATTTTGATGTTAGAGTAAAAATGAAAAATACTTGGATTAGTTTGTTAGTAGTACTATCGATTGCATTGCAGTCGTTTGCTTCTGTGGCTAATTCAAATGAAAGTCATCAGATTGACTCTCTACATATTCAAACAGAACATTCCCATGATAGTGATGATATTGAACTTTTCGATGAATCATCTGACACTGAACATAATATTAAAGATTGCCATCATTGTGGTCACTGTCAAGGCACTCACACACAGTGGGTTGCCAGTAATAAATCTACACTACAGACCCCTAAACTTATTATTACAAATCAATATTTTTATGCTGATCATGTAGATAAAATATTCACTGAAGAACCTATACGCCCTCCAATCGTTTAATTTAGTTTTAAAGCTATATTCGTAACAAATTTATTCTTAACTAGCGCTTAATGTAGCCTAGTTGGTTTAGTTGCGGCATTTTATTATTAAATTAAGAGATTATTATGAAATTTTTCTCAGCAAAATCTGCTGGAATCGCATTATTTATCGGCTTTTCAGCAAGTTTATCTGTTAGTAGCTTCGCTTTTGCTAAGCCAACGCTATCGAGTGACTGGCTCGATCGGCAAATCAATAAACACCCTGATATTGTCTCAGCACGTGAACTCATGAATGCTGAATTTTCCAAAGCACAGGGCAGTAAGTTACCACTTTACAACCCAGAACTATCGACAGGTTACGAGCGTGAAGGTGACGGAAATAATTACAATATTGGTATTAGCCAAACGATTGACTTGTGGGATAAGCAGGCTGTTAATGCTGCTATCGGCGATAAAATATTAACGGCGGCCAGTAAACAATTCACTTATGCGATAGAGCAGAAAAAAGCACAAGCCTTAAAAGCACTTATTAATTGGCAACTTGCCATGGATAAGTCGTCACTTGCTTTTGAACAAGAGCAACAGTTAGAAATCTTGCTTAAAATTGTAACTAAAAGGCAGAAAGCTGGCGATCTTGGTCAGGTTGATGCTGAGTTAACTTTCTTGAATTTGTCGCAAATGCTTAATAAAACGGCCCAAATACAAGCACAGTTAACACAAGCTCAAGCCAAAGTTAATGAGTTGTTGCCTGATTGGCGTCCTGATACACAAGCATATCCAGAGAAGGGCTTAGGCGTTACAAACTTTCAAGTAGCTGAGCAGTGGTTAACGCAGCACCCGCAAGTATTAGCCTCTCAAGCACTGTGGCAAATGCAAAAAAGTAAAGCTCAATATGCCATGCTTGAAACCAAAGCCGATCCTACCATTGGAATTAGTGCCGGAAAAAATGATGTCGATAATGTTGTCGGAGTTACTTTTTCTATGCCGTTAAATATTCGTAATGATTACCAAGCTAATGCCAAAGCACAAAACCAACAAGCTATCGCCGCAGAAGCAAATTTTCGTTCAGTAATGCGTAAGCAAAAGTATTTGATACAGGCAAGTACTGCCTCACTAATCTCTAATAAAAAATACCTTGGCCGTTGGCAACAGTTAATGCAAGGGCGCGGCGAACACAGCGCGCAGTTATTGCAAAAACAATGGCAAGTAGGTGATTTAAATACCTCGGATTATTTATTGGCATTACAACAAAGAGCGGAAGGTTTATACGCGGGCATTGAATTACAAGCCCAGTTCAAAATAAGCGAAGTGCAATGGCTACTCGATGTAGGCCAATTAAATGCGGCAACTAAGCTATTAAACTAAACCTATTATATCACTTTACGCGGCTTGATGAGCGTGAATTGTTACAGAATTTGGAATTAAAAATGAAAAATAAAATAACTGATAAAACATCTCATAAAATAGTGAAAAAAATAAAACTCATTACCCTAAGTAGTTTATTTACTGGCTTAGCTGTCGTGTCAACTACGGCATTATCATATAACGATGCCGCTCTAGAAAAAACGCCAGCAGTAGAGCAATCCATCGTATTAAAAACTGACCATGATCATGACTCTGAAAGTGAAGAAGTGCATGACGAAAGTGGTCATGAACATGGTAGTGATGAAAGCAAAGACGACCATGCTGCGGAGGAGAAATCTGATGACGGTCATGACCATGGTAGTGAAACAGCGAGTAAAGAAACAGCTGAAGAAGAACATGAAGAAGGCATAAGTTTTAGTCCAGAAAAAATGGCACTCGCCAATATCAAAGTGACTAACTTAAAGCCGGCAATTTTTGCTAAAAGTATCTATGCACCAGGAGAAATAAAAGCGAACGGTTATACCAGTTACATTGTCTCTTCACGTACTGAATCGGTAGTGATCAGTCGTCATGCTATTTTAGGTGAACATGTGACTAAGGGTCAGTCTTTAGTTACCTTATTTAGTGAATCAATGGCCGAAGCACAAGCACAATATCGTGTTGCTTACAGTGAGTGGCAACGAACTAAAAAATTGGGCCTTGGCACCGTCAGTGAAAGCCGCCTATTAGCCAGTGAAACAGATTACATTTCAGCTTATGGTCGATTAACTGCCTTTGGTTTAACCAAAGCAGCCATTAAAGATATTGTAAAAAACAACTCATCAAATCTTGGTGAATATACCTTAGTCGCTCAGCGCTCTGGTGTGGTTTTAAGTGATGATTTCTCTCAAGGACAACGTGTGCCTGCCGGTGAAAAAATCATGGTATTGGCTGATGAAAAAGACTTATGGGTTGAAGCGCGTGTTTCGCCAAATAAAAAATTAAGTCTTCCTATTGGCACCATTGCAAAAGTTGAGTTTGCCGGGCAAGTGCATGTTGCCAAGGTCATTCAAGAAGCACATACCATTGATCCAAGTACGCGTACCCGAATCGTTAGACTGTCGGTTGAAAATACTGATGACAGTTTGCATTCAGGCATGTTTGTTAATGTAAATTTTCAGTTTGATACGCAAAGCCCTGTAATA
This sequence comes from Pseudoalteromonas sp. SG45-3, assembly GCF_014164075.1. NCBI lineage: Bacteria > Pseudomonadati > Pseudomonadota > Gammaproteobacteria > Alteromonadales > Pseudoalteromonadaceae > Pseudoalteromonas > Pseudoalteromonas sp. SG45-3. The sequence goes on from NZ_JACJEN010000036.1 coordinate 5,683, forward strand.
GCAGTACCAGAAACAGCATTAATGCGTGGTGCCGATGGTGATTGGACGGTATTTGTTGAAGACCATTCTGGTGAATTTAAAGCCGTTGAAGTTGAATTAGGTCAGCCATTAGGCAATTACCGTCAAATTATCGGTATTGAGCCTAATACCCGTGTGGTAACAAAAGGTGCCTTTTTTGTTGCGTCAGAAATAGCAAAAGGCGGATTTGATCCGCACGGCCACTAGGGGAATAAGATTATGTTTAATAAAATGATTGATTGGTCGATCAATAATCGACTCTTAGTAATTATCGCCCTAATTGCTACTATGGCAGGCTCTGTTATGGTGATCCCAAAACTAAATTTAGATGCTTTTCCTGATGTAACCAATGTTCAGGTAGCGGTTAATACTGAAGCACCGGGCTTAGCCGCTGAAGAAGTAGAGCAGTTAATAACCTATCCCATTGAAGCAGTAATGTATGCGTTGCCTGATGTAGAGCAAGTACGCTCTATTTCAAAAACGGGTTTATCGGGTGTTACTGTTGTCTTTAAAGGAGGCACAGACATCTACTTTGCTCGCCAGTTAGTATTTGAGCGTTTACAAGCGGCAAAAGAGTTAATTCCGCAAGGCGTGGGCACACCAGCAATGGGACCTAACACCTCAGGTTTGGGTCAAGTTTTTCAGTATTTGTTAATTGCAGATAAAGATTCTGGTTATGATTCTATGACCTTAAGGAGCTTGAACGATTGGATAGTAAAGTTATTGGTTATGCCGGTAGATGGTGTTACCGACGTCTTATCTTTTGGCGGCAACGTCAGACAGTATCAAGTCAACATTGAGCCAAGTAAATTATTATCATATGAGTTAACGCAAGACGATATTGTTACTGCACTCGATAACAACAATGCCAATGTTGGCGGTTGGTACATGAACCGTGGACAAGAGCAATTAGTTATTCGTGGCACAGGTTGGTTTAATAGTGGCGAAGCAGGTTTAGCTGATATTAGACAAGTACCGGTTAAAACGGTTGATGGTACTGTGGTGACTATCGAAGATGTAGCCAAGGTTTCGCTGGGTAGTGAAATACGCCAAGGCGCAGTTACTATGACGCGCAGAGATGCACAGGGTAACATTGAAAACTTAGGTGAAGTGGTTTCAGGTATCGTATTGAAACGTATGGGCGCAAATACTAAAGCGACAATCGACGGTATAAGTGCACGTATTCCAATGATCAACCAAGCACTACCTGAAGGCGTACGTTTTGAACCTTTCTACGATCAGGCAGATTTAATTACTAAAGCAGTTGATACTGTAGTGCAAGCATTAGCGCTGGCATTTATATTTATCGCTATCGTACTTGCTCTGTTTTTAATGAACTTACGCGCAACCTTTTTAGTGTTAATTTCAATTCCTATTTCAATCGCTATCGCCTTAATGGTGATGTCTTGGATAGGTTTATCGGCAAACTTAATGTCGTTAGGTGGTATCGCTGTTGCTATTGGTATGTTGGTTGATGGCTCTGTTGTGATGGTTGAAAACATGTTCAAACACCTTAATAGACCTGATTCAACACATTACAAAAATGCGCAAGCGAGAACGTTAGGCACAGATGCTGATCCCCACGATGTAGAACATGATAAAGAAGGCATTCCTCTACGATTAAAAGAAGCAGGAAAAGAAGTTGCACGCCCGGTATTTTTTGCTGCCTCTATTATTTTAGTGGTATTTACACCGTTATTTAGCTTTGAAGGAGTGGAAGCTAAATTGTTCCAGCCGATGGCTATCAGTATTATTTTAGCGGTTATTTCGGCTATTTTAGTGGCACTGTTTGTGGTTCCAGCCTTAGCAACCTTTATGTTTAATAAAGGCGTTAAAGAAAGAGAAAGTTTTGTCTTAAAACCATTAGATAAGCTTTATCGAAAAGGCCTCAAAGCCGCGATGAAACACACGAAAGTAGTTATTATTGCTTCATTATTGTTACTTGTGGGTGCAGCATCTTTAATACCTCAAATAGGGACTGAATTTGTACCAGAATTAGAAGAGGGTACCATTAACCTAAGAGCAACATTAGCGCCATCAGCAAGTTTAGAAACAGCCTTGTCGGTTGCTCCAATTCTTGAAGAAAAGTTAATGGAGTTCCCCGAAGTTGAATATACCCTAAGTCGAATTGGACGTGCTGAAATCGGCGGTGATCCTGAACCAGTTAATAACATCGAAATTTACATTGGCTTAAAACCTGTTTCAGAATGGACAATTGCCAAAAATCGCGTTGAATTACAAGGTTTAATGGAAGAGAAACTTGAGCAATTCCCAGGGTTATTACTTAACTTTTCACAGCCCATAGCGACTCGTGTAGATGAATTACTGTCAGGAGTTAAAGCGCAACTTGCCATTAAATTGTTTGGACCAGAATTAGATATGTTGGCGAGCAAAGGTCAAGAAATTGAAGCGGCAATCAAACAAATTGATGGCGCAAGAGATGTAGCCTTAGAGCAAATCGCTGGTGAAGCACAGTTAGTGATTAAACCGAAAAGACAGCAATTGTCACGTTTTGGTTTGTCAGTTGGCGATGTCATGGAAGTGGTTAAAAACGGTATCGGTGGCGTTAGCGCTGGCCAAATAATCAATGGTAATGAACGTTATGATATTTATGTTCGCATTGAAGAAAAATACCGTGATAACCAAGAAGCTATTGCAGATCTGAGAATACAATCACCTACGGGTGCTTGGGTACGTTTAGGCGATATTGCTACCGTCAGTTTTGAATCTGGCCCACCACAAGTGCGACGTGATGATGTACAGCGACGCGTGGTAATTCAAGCCAATGTTCAAGGTCGAGACATGGGAAGTGTTGTTAGCGACATTCGTGCAGTTATTGATAGCAAAGTAGATTTACCTGCAGGTTATTCTGTAGTGATTGGTGGTCAATTTGAAAACCAACAACGTGCGCAGCAGCGACTATCAGTGGTAGTGCCTCTATCATTGGCACTAATTGCCTTGCTACTTTATTTCGCCTTTGGCTCTGTTGGTCAAGCGATGCTTATTTTAGTGAATGTACCCTTGGCCGTTATAGGTGGTATTTTCTCACTGTATATTTCAGGTCAATACTTGTCAGTGCCAAGTTCAGTCGGCTTTATCACTTTGTTTGGTGTCGCCGTGCTTAATGGTGTAGTCATGGTAGAAAGCATTAACCAGCTGGTAAAAGATGGTATAGACACCTCAAAAGCTGTTTTTGATGGGGCAGTATCTCGTTTACGTCCAGTATTAATGACCGCCATTACTTCTGCGTTAGGTTTAATTCCAATGCTGATGTCCAATGGAGTTGGCGCTGAAATTCAACGACCACTGGCGAGTGTTATTGTTGGCGGTTTGGTTACTGCAACGTTACTCACCTTGTTTGTGTTACCGGTTTTATATGCTTGGTTCTCAAAAGCCAAAATCAAAGATCTTAGAGACTAACGCGCTAGATAACTTAGTGACTTACTCATTAACTTACAAATTAATAAAGTAAGTAACTAATTTGATAGCACTATAAATCGCTACTAGCTAAGCTCTTGTCAAAAGCAGGGCTTAGCCAGTCATTTTCACTCGATGCAGAGATTCAATAGTAGGCTTTTATTAGCTTCGAATTTTTGCATCCTAAATTTAGGGAATAATGATGAAAAAGCTGTCGTTTTTCAATTGTTCGCCAAACCTCCTTATTATCGCCACCGTGCTATTTATTATAGTGACGGGCAATTCTACATTTTTTGAACAAGTTAATTCGGTATACCCGTGGCAAGATAATCAAGGTTTTATTATCGCTCTGACTCTTGTGGTAATGAGTGTATTAACCATTATTGTGTCATTTTTCAGTATTATCATTCCCGTTCGAATAGTACTGAGCAGTCTTTTACTCTTATCTGCCATGGCTGGTTATTATACCGATAGCTTTGGCACCATCATTGATAATGTAATGATTCAAAACATTGCTGAAACGAATATCGATGAAGCAACTGACTTACTGTCATTTGAGTATTTTTTAACTGTTTTGTTGTTAGCCATAGTACCTATAGCTTGCCTTTTTATGGTCAAAATAGATAAATCGTCATGGACAAAAAACTGTTGGCTACAAATAAGTAATACCATCATGGCACTTGGTGTAATTACTGTTTCACTTTATATTTTTAGTGCTCAATTCACTAATTTCTTTAGAGAACACAAGCCATTAAGATTTTACTTAAATCCTATCTATCCCATTTACTCTACGGGATTTTTCCTCAAGGACGTGCTTGAACAGCAAGAAAATAACGAATTTTTAATGGTAGTAAACTCTGCCAATGATATTGATAAAGAGTCGCATAAAAAACTCTACATTGTCATTGTCGGTGAAACTGTCCATGCGGGTAATCTTTCTATAAATGGCTATAAACGAGAAACTACACCATTATTAGCTCAAAGAGATGATTTAATTAGTTTTGATGAATTCTATGCTTGTGGCACATCAACCGCGATTTCGGTCCCTTGTATGTTTTCATTCGATAACCGAGAGTCATTTGATAATAAAAAAGCACGGCGAACACAAAACGTATTAGATGTTATTTCCAAAGCCGGGGTAAGTGTCCTTTGGCGAGACAATAACTCTAGTTCAAAAGGCGTCGCAGATCGTGTCGAATACCAAAATTTCAAATCACCTGAGCTAAATTCAGTGTGCGATATAGAGTGTCGTGACATTGGTATGTTAGACGGTTTACAGGGGTATATTGATGATCAAGAAGGTAGTGTACTCATAGTGCTTCATCAAATGGGCAACCACGGCCCGGCATATTACAAACGATACCCCAAAGACTTTGAGAAGTTCACTCCTGCCTGTCAAACAAGCGAACTCTCCGCCTGTGAAACTAGCGAAATTGTTAATGCGTATGATAATGCCATTCTCTATACCGATTACTTTATCAATGAAACCATTAATTTATTAGAAGAGAACAATACCAACTTTGAAACTGCCATGTTTTATATTGGCGATCATGGTGAATCGTTAGGTAAGAACGGACTCTACTTACATGGTATGCCTTACATGCTGGCGCCTGAAGAACAGACTCATGTACCTTTAATTGCTTGGTTCGGCTCTTCATCACACGTTGATATGGAAAGTACGGTCAAACAAAGTAAAAAAGAAAGTTCTCACGATGTTTTTTCTTTTTCTTTACTACATGCGTTAAATATCAGCACAGATATGTCATTGCCTGAAAAAGCGCCATCACCACTATTTGTTATGCAAGAGGAAGAGTAAATGTCAAATAATAACCATACGCACAGCCATGCACATAACCATGACGGAAAATTAAGCATGGCAGTATTTATCAATATTTTACTTACTGTGGCCCAAATTATCGGCGGGGTTTTATCAGGTAGTTTATCCTTGATTGCTGATGCGCTTCATAACCTCAGTGATGCAGGCGCTATCGTTATTGCGATTGTTGCGAGAAAAATTGCAAGAAAACCCGCTAATAGCCAAATGACTTTTGGTTTTAAACGGGCTGAAATTATCGGGGCATTAATCAACAGTACTACCCTTATTATTCTTGGTATATATCTCATTTATGCCGCAGTTGAGAAGTACTTTAACCCTCAACCTATTGATGGTTGGATTGTTGTTTGGATTGCGACAATAGCCTTAGTGATTGATTCCATAACCGCGTGGTTGACTTATCAAGCAGGCGCGAAGAATAACTTGAATCTCAGAGCGGCATTTATTCATAATTTATCTGATGCCTTTGCTTCTGTCGTTGTCATTGTTGCGGGTAGTTTGATCATTTTATATCAATGGTATGTTGTCGATTTATTGGCAACCATACTTATCTCGGTTTATGTGGTGTACCACGGTATTATTTTAGCTAAGCAAAGTATTCGTATTTTAATGCAAGCGGTCCCCGTTGATATCGATATCGATAAGATTTGTAAGGATATCGAATCAATGGAGAATGTTGAAAAAGTAAGACACATTCATGTGTGGCAATTAGATGATAGCGAAGTGTATTTAGAAACCAGTGTTAACTTAAAAACGATGGAACAATTCCAAGATCTTAAGCCAATTAAAGATTTGCTCGCAGCTCAATACGGTATTCACCACTCGACCATAGAAGTGGTAGTAGGGAACACCTTGCAAATGGAGAATTGTTTTGAACTTGAGTAAACACCTGCTTTATTCAATGTATGCATTAACGCTTATTGCTTTTTTATTTGAAACAACAAATAGCGATATTTGGCTTCAAAATTTGTTATTCAATGCATCCAACCAAACGTGGTTAATTGATAAATATGAAGAGCCTTATCGTTTTATTTTTTACTTGTTGCCTAAATACAGCATTATTTTATTGGCACTGTCGCTCATTGCTTTTTACGTTATCGCTTGTAGACGCAAGTACTCTAAGCACTTTCAAAAGCGATTATTAGTGGTTATTTTCTCTTTGATGTTAGTGCCGTCAGTCATCGGCGGTTTAAAAGCAACAACCAATGGTGCTTGTCCTGCGCAGCTTGAACTATATGGCGGCGATGTCCCTTATGTTAAGGCGTTTGAATTAATGCCTGAATCGTTTGAGTCAACTAAAAAGTACAAGTGCTTTCCTGCGGGTCATGCCAGCGGTGGTTTTGCCTTAATGTCATTATTCTTTTTGTTTTATCGTCCGAAATACCAATGTATTGCGATAGCGTTTGCTGTTTCTACTGGCTGGATTATGGGGAGTTATAAGATGGCGATAGGTGACCATTTTTTAAGTCACACACTAACAACGATGACGTTGTCATGGTTAATCATTTGTTTGATAGCCGCGGTAGTGTTTCGTACCTTACACTTTCCTAATTCCAAACCTAATGCTAAGAATAGCCAACAGGAGCCAATCAATGGGTGCTAAGCAAAAGCCGACGGGAATAAAACGAATATACCTAGCAGCGGGGCATTCACTCAGAGCGTTTAAATGGCTGATAGCAAATGAAGCAGCGTTTAAACAAGAATTCTGGCTGTCAGTTCTTCTCGTTGTGGGCTGTTTATTCTTTCCATTTTCACTTTTTGAGTACGTGTTACTTTGGTGCGCTTTATTATTCGTATTGTTGGCAGAAATCTTCAATACCGCTATTGAGGCAGTAGTCGATAGAATTGGCGCGGAAATTCATCCACTGTCAGGTTTAGCGAAAGACTTAGGCTCTTTGGCTGTGATGGTGAGCGTTATCATCGCAACTTTAATATGGGCTGGTGTATTTATTCAGCACTTGAGCTTATGAAGTGTAAATGTTATTAGAATGTATAATAATTCAAAAATATATTTAATCTAATACTCTATGTTAGACAATTAAGAATATTTTCAGCCATGTCCGCTATAGATCAAAAAATACAAACATTTTTAGCCAAAACACTCAAATAGTAACTTCTGCTGTAAGCGTATAGCTAACGACACCTAGCCTTGCTTAATATTCCAAGGTAGCAGTGGCTCAAGGTTACTTGGCTGCTCTGCAATATGTTGCAAGCACATTGAGATGTAGTCATGCACTACAAGATCA
>NZ_JACJEN010000037.1:0-12711 GCF_014164075.1 Pseudoalteromonas sp. SG45-3
ACAGCGACAGAGGCAGCCAATATTTGTCTATACGATACACTGAGCGACTTGCTGAAGCTGGAATTCAAGCGTCTGTAGGCAGTGTGGGTGACTCTTATGACAATGCATTGGCTGAAACAATAAATGGATTATTTAAAACAGAGATTATTCGCAGAAATGGCCCGTGGAAGAATGTTGATGCTGTTGAATACGCAACGTTAGAGTGGGTTAATTGGTTTAATAATCAACGCCTATTATCTTCAATTGGGTATATTTCACCAGCTCAATATGAAACAGACTACTATGATAATTTAAACGAGTCAGGTAAAGTGGCCTGACTTAAACAAACTGGTCTCCGATGAACTCGGGGCGATTCACCAAGGCTGCAAGTGTGCTGTCATTTAAGCAGAGTTAAAACTGAGCTTTATTTTAGGCAGGTGCTTGGTCGTATATTAAGAATAAACAGCTCACCCAACCAAGAAGCTTGGTTATTTACCCTAGCCGAAGAAACACTAAGCACTTTTGCAAATAGAATTGACCAAGAGCTACCCGACACTTGTGTACTAATAAGAAATAACGCCATAGCGAATGAATATTTTGGAATAGAGACTCATAAAAAGACAAGCTCCACGCGGCCCAATAGTCAGCCGATTGCTGAAATTGATAATTTATTATTTTCATGGGGATCAAACGAATCAAGTCTGCTGCAAATTGAACCTAAAGAAGCAAGCTTTTTACAGGCCTTTGGCGGATTTAGAAAGCGGGTAATAGAGACGTTTTTAGCAGGTTAATTTGAAGCAATTCACATCAGTCCATAGAGTTTTAATGATTAGGCTTAGGTTTCATGTGACAGGCCCATATGAGCGAGAAGCAGACGGTCGAGTAAACTCGTTTTTGGACAAAAACGAGTTAGAGCCGAAGGTCGGCTCTGTGCCATAAGCAGTCATTGGTAAACTTTGATGATGTGACCCCTTTGTTTCTTTGTTTCCCAGATGCCACTCATACCATCTTAAACACTGAAAACAGCGCGTAGTAAAATGCCACGCGTTGCGAATCACTTTCAAACAGTTTGTTAGGGCTCTAATCTATGATGTCTCTGTTGAGCTCGACTCTCAAACAACATATTGACTCCATCAACCAAGTAAGGGTCTCTTACAGTCAGTTCACATTGGTAGACTTTAGATTTTTTCAACACTTTAAAGAAGCTAGGCTTATCAAATAGGTTACGCTGAGTATAATAAACAGCCGCAAACACTGTACGTTCAACATGCGAACTTGTATCTGTCATACCTAACCCTAAACTATCAACTACATTAATTTTTTTATCATGATACTTAGTAACCAACTGACGGAGACCATTTTCATCAAGACCACCACCTAACGTAACTAGATCATTTGCATTTCTAACTTGAATAGTATTTAAAAACCGCACGTCTTTAAGGCTTAAAACTTCGGAAACATCACTATTTTTAGACCCATATTTATAAACACCCGAGTCATAGGCACATAGATATAGTCTATGAGATAGTGGAAGAAATAATTGAACTCCCTTATTCATCAAACCTGCGACACCAAGAGTATTTAAATCTTTATAAAACCAGTTATACTTAATAACTGGATGATCTGAAATAATAAAGTCTTCACTAGTTTTATTAACTAAAATATGGAATCTTAAATCTTCCATACCCTTCGAAATCAATACACTGTCAAGAACTAGTTGGGTTATAACACTTCGCTTAGCATCACGATCTTGGAACTCTAAAGAGAATAGCTCTCGTATGTCATCATCATATGCAATTTCATTTTGTTGAAGTAACTCTTCAGCAAGATGATAAGTATGTTCTTCACTATATCTCAAGCTTTCGTTCAAGACTTCTTGAGTTCTCATGAGCTGACAACATAAAAATTTCGTCAAGCATTGACAATCAATATTTAAACTATGAAATACACCACTGCGAAATTGATTAATTAGTTCAGATGAAGGAGTTTCAATATGCGATTCAATAAAGTTTTCAATGACATTATCTTTATCATAGAAATAGTTTTGTGAGAATACCTCTTTCACTGACTGGTTATACAGTAGCTTGTTATTGCTGATACGAAGAACATTAACTTTTGCTAGCTTTTCGTGTGCCGAATTAACTCGAAATCCTTCAAGTAACAAACGAGGTACATAATGCTGATTTATAGTAATTTTTCCCATATGTAACCTTTATGTTTCTATAAGCCGAATGAGCTTAGAGCCTTAACACCTCGTTAAGAGGCAAAAAAATTGTTGGCTAAAATTAGCGACGAAGAAGCAAAAACCAACTGTTTTGTCCTTTAATCGACATGTTATAAATCATTGAACTCAAGACTATAATACTTCTCTGATATTTTTGTTTTACTCAGTTTCACATGAGATAACTCCTGTGTCTGACTAATAATTAACTTCATTTCTTGCTCAAGTTCACTTGAAGCATTTACACCTAAAATGACCTCTTGAATAATTGACTTTGGGAACTTAAACAAATGTACATTTAGAGGTTCGTTATCAATTGTATAATCTGAATCTTGTAAAACGCCACAAAATCTCCACTCTTTTTCGTAAGCCCATATATCAGACTTAAGAAGCAACAAATCAACACCAGACGTATTACTCATTGTTTTATTCGGGCGTTCATCTAAATATACAACTTCTCTGAGATGGTAAAGCTCATCACTTTCACTTCTCTTTTGATTAAAAACTCATGAGAAGCATCAAATTTAATACAAAAGCCTTTATGTGAATTTGCATAATGAGACCACATAAGTAAATTATCTTTTTTTTCAGTTAAACAAAGCACACCAATTAGCTCATTTGATTTCTCATTATAAATATTCGAAACCTGCTTAGCAGAATTTACCAAATGAGCATCCAATTTATCCTGATTATCGGTCAATATCTGACAAATAGTTGCTTCAAGATCTTTTTTTGATATTTGCTTCGCTAGTTCGTGCGGAATTTTTGATAGTTCTTCTTCGATCTTTTCATCAATAGTTTTCTCAAAAACATCATTAAACTCTTCTTGAGTAGCAACTGTAGAAATAACAGGTTTAAATTCAAAGGGATCATTGAAGTCGTGCGGTTGTGTTAAACGAATACATCCATTTTTAATAACATCTGTTCTTGCAGGCTCGAAATACTTAAAAAGATCCACCCGATTCTCCAGCATTTATAACAAATTTATCAGAGGACACTTTCCCTATTTTAGCGTAAAAACGTCCTTATCTCGTGAACTTACATTAATAGCAAATAGTATAAGTGATTGCCAGCTATAAATATTACTCTTCCTGCGGCTTATATAAACATGTGAAAAAGAGAAAAGTGACCTCTTATTCTTACTAAGTTAAGGTGACACACCTGAATGACCGCTTATCGCTCTTTGACGAAGTTCGGCTCTGTGCCAGCGGACCTTCAATCGTAGCTCGTTTTTGCCCCAAAACAAGTTAGGGTAAATTATTTAATTATGGCTTTGAGCAATTAAGAGACGGTCCAAGTAATTTAGTACTATAGAGCCAATTCTAAAAAGCGAATGTTCCTTTAACGTATCTTCTTTTTTCTGGATCTCATTAGCACCAATAAAAATTATAGTTGGCAATGAATTACGTTATTTGTTAAAAATAAATTTATTTAATACATGAAGTGATATCAGGGAAAAGATGTGCGCATCGCGCACTTTAAAATTTTTAGACGCAAATTGAACACAGCGTAGCTTTAAAGCAAGGATGTTATGTCTATAAAAAACATACAAAAACTAAAACACTTTGGTATCTATCAGGATCACACTAACACCAATGCTAAAGATTTTGGGAAGTACAATCTGTTTTATGGTTGGAACGGAAGTGGTAAATCTACGCTTTCGGGGTTGTTTCGCTGTATAGAAAATAAAGCCACTTCCAGTAAATATCCTTCTTCAGAATTCGAAGTAAGATTAGACAACGGTACGCTTATCACACAAGCGAACGTGGGGACTTCTGATCTAAACGTATACACCTTCAATCAAGACTTCATTGACGAAAATATTTCATGGAATAGCGTTGTCAAAAGTATTTTGCTGGTAGACAAAGCCAAAATTGAAGAACGAGAAAAGCTGGAAGAGCTGAAGAAGACGCAAAAGGCCGATTCCGAAGCGTATAGCAAAGAAGCAACAGAAATAAAAAAACTGGAAGGTGCCATTTCAAAATTTGGAACTGATAGTGCTCGTCGCTTGAAAATGAGCCTCCAATCTATTGATACGTCTGATAGCCATTATCTTAATTATAACAAAACAAAATTTGAAGCGTTTATCGCCTCAAACCTTCAAGCAACGAAAACAGACGAGCCGCTTCTTAATGAAGATAAAATTATCGAACTAACCAATGCTGCTAAACCAGATCAGAAGAACCCTATTTCATTCACACGAAAGGCAATTAATCAGGAAACTTTCGGCAAAGCAAAAGGCCGTCTTGATGATCTTCTAAATACCAGCGTAGTCAGTAAAACCATTCAACGACTTGTTGAGCATGGTGATATAAAGTCTTGGGTTGAAACTGGTCTTGATCTTCATAAGCGCCATGAATCAAACCAGTGTGAATTTTGTGGTAATACCATAACTGAAGAGCGCATCAAACAACTCGAAGCCCATTTCAATGACGATTACAAAGCTTTTCAAAGCAGGCTTGTGAATGCTGATGGTTGGCTTACAGCTCAATACATTCAAGTCCCTACTTTACCTGCGACAGCTGACTTTTACGAAGAATTGAAAAAGGAGTACAGCGAATTATGTGCAGCCTTGGAAAAGGCTACCAAAGACCTTAATGAAGAAATCTCAGCTTGGCATAAAATCCTGAAAGAGAAGACAGGAAACCCCCTTGAGACTGGTCTTACGGTCGACGTTATTAGTGAATCTTCGATAAAGGCCTTTAACAATGCTATGGCATCGATTGGTACAACTGTTGATAAGCACAACCACAAATCGAACAACTTCAAGGAGGAAACAGACAAATCCAAGAAACAACTTGAACTTCACTATACAACCACTGAGGTTAAGTCTTTCGGTTACCACAGTAAGAAAAAAGAAGTTGTTCACCGTACAGCCGCAAATAATACATTAAAAGCCACAATAACTAGCCGAAACAGTGAAATTAGAAGCCTTGAAGATTCTTTATCAAACGAGGGCTTGGGGGCTGACCAGTTTAATGAATCACTTCACAAGTTTCTTGGTCGCAGTGAATTAACCCTTCGTTTTAGCCCTTTTAAAAAAGGCTATGAAATATTGCGGAATGAATCTATTCCGGTAGAAGGAAACTTAAGCGAAGGGGAAAAAACTGCTATTGCCTTTGTTTACTTTATAACCAAGTTAAAAGAAAACGATAACAAGATGGAAAATACTATCGTTGTTGTGGATGATCCCGTTTCAAGCTTTGACTCGAACCACTTATTTCATGCGTATTCATTTCTTCGTAGCAATTGTAACAAAGCAAAGCAGTTATTTGTATTTACGCACAACTTTACTTACTTCAAATTGATCCGAGATTGGTTTGAAGGTGTAAACCGCAATAGAAAACGAAAGAATCCGCCCAAAGATCCAAATGCGTTTTTTTATACAATTGAAGCGTCAACAGTCACTCCACGCCAATCGACATTTAAAGACGCAAACTCTAGTCTGGTTAATTACAATTCAGAATACCATTATATATTTTCAAAGCTGCATGCATACAAAGATAGTTCTGCATTGTCTCGAGACGAAGCCTTTTTAACCGCGAATCTCTCAAGGAAACTGCTTGAATCATTTTTTAGCTTCAAGTTTCCAAAGCACCGAAGTGATATTGCGCAGCTGATGAATTGTGGCTTGAACGGTTGCGAAATCACTGATGAATCTACCAAAGAAAAGATTTATCGATTCATAAACAAATACTCTCATAGTGTTGTTATTGAAATCAATGAAGATTCTTCAGAAAACCTTTTAGGTGAAAGCCAAAATGTCATTGGTGATATTTTTACGTGGCTTCAGGAAGTTGATGAGATTCATTACAACGAAATGCTCGAGGTTGTTGCATAATTAGTGTAAAAGCTTATAAGAAGCCACTGCACTAGGAAATTTAACTCGCTTCGCTCCAAAAATTCCGGTGAGTGGTGAGATGAAGCTCCCCCTTTTAGCACAAAGCTGTCCATAGCCTCTAACGCGTTTTTGTCCATTGACGAGTTATAAATATAACTCGTCTTTGCCCCAAAGTGAGTTGCGATCGATTAAGAACTAGCTTAGCCAAATCGTCACTTGACTTACATTTCGTAATGTCAGTAAGGATTCAACGGGGTTGGAATAGCATAATACCGCGCAACCCTTAAGCTAATGACATAGTCAGAATCACAGTTTAAGCTAGTTTAGACCATTGGCATATATGACTTATGGATATAAAGTGAATACAAATTCTCAATGCGTTAGTATGATGTGAAATTAATTTAACGGCGCTCTACATGTATGTCAGAAAATGTCTTGAATTCAACTGCTCTTGAAGAGCTGTCAATGAAGGCTGATGAGTTTTTGATAGCTAATGATCATGAAAAGATTAAAACGTTCTTAGAATCGTTGTTAGGCGTTGATTATAAGTTTGAAAATCTCGTTGATGAAGCTCGTTTTTACTATATATTGGGTAATTGTTCAGCAGCGATTTTTAGCTACCATAAACTAGATTGGTTTTCTGATGAACTAAGTAAATCCGTTATATTTTTCAGAAAAGCTCTATACGTCATACGACAAATCAACTTTCCAACTGATGAAGAACTTTTTCTACAAAGCTGCATTGAAACCAATTTAGGCAATAAGCTAAGTTCTCAAGGTCGTGCTTTCTGCTGTATTCCATTATGGGATAATGCCCTTAATTGCATACAAAACCCTGTGTCTATAATATCTAAAGCAAACAACGAGCTTTTTCTTGCGAGTAATGTTTACGATCCTAGTCATAAGCACTACCACTACTTTACTGCATACTTACTCATAAATTTAGGTATTGAAAGCCTTGAACAGCTTCATCCTGAGCAAAGAATTGCTTATTCAGAAAACAGCAATTTTATGAATTTTAAAGCATGGTTTGAAGATACTTTTAAACCAGAAGATTTTGACTATTTTGAGTCATTTGAAGAGGAAATTTAGACAAGAAAGCAAGGAGAATATTTAAAGTGGTGTGGAGATAACAAGCTTTTTATCAATGATTTAAATGATGTTTGCGTATCTGAAATTGTCTATCAAGACATTATGACTCTCCCCTCTTTTTCTCAACAAATAAACTTCGCTTTATCGATGCATGAAGAGCTTATGTATCATGGAAACTTCGATGAATTAAAGAACGATTTTTGCTATGCGCGTTATTTAATTTTTTCGGCTAGAAACATACCTAGTGACCATACGCATTTCTTCAATAAAACATATCCTCACATTGATGATATGTCACACTCCATTACCAATCTAAAAGCTAGTCATTATAAAAGCGCGTTCAGAACGCTTTACTCAATATTTGATAAAATTGCTTACTTTATTAATCGCTTTTTTGATCTGAATGATATCAAGTATGATCATAAAATCAGCTTTGACAGTATCTTTAGTGAACTTAAAAGCAGTAAAAACTGGAAACCGCACAATAAGCTTAAAGGTAGTCAGAATTGCTTTATCCACGCCTTATTCTACATCCTGAAAGACATTCGAGATGTGAAAGACTCGACTTCTGTTAGTCAGTGGCTTGATCCTGATGCAAAGGCATTTTCTGAAATTAGAAATGCTATAGAACATCGTTCTTTAAAGATTGTTGATGATTTTGGTTATACCCTAACTCAATCAGATAAAGCTTTTAAGCAATCACAGCTTGAAAAGCTTAATGATGGTATAGATGACTTTGAAGAACAACTTCAAGAGCTGTATGGTAAAATTGCTTCGGCGAAAAAAGCTCATAATATAACTCTTAAAGCCGAACTAGAGACCAAAAAAAAATTACTTGATGAAGGTTTGCGTCAAACACGGTCAAAAATTTATGAGCACCAAAAGCTTTCAAGTCATTCTGTGCTGATAAAAGAGAGTGAATTTGAATCAAGGCTCATGACGTTGATGAAGCTCGCTCGAAATTCGATTATGTACCTTTCACTTGCAATTCATGTAGAAGAAAAAAATAAGCTAGATAATAGTGCAGTGATGATGCCTATCGAAGTACCTCTGAAGTAGATCATTGTATCCTATAAATATTCTTTTAGGAAAGTTTGGCTGAATCATTTCTTGAATAGTGAATGGGTTTTAATGATTACTAGGAAAAGTCAAGACTATCACTGCATTGTCCAACTGTTATTATTGAAAATGGTTGATTTGTGGATTATATTACTAATATCAATTTAAGTAGTTGTGACTGTCGCACAGGAGATTGTGACGATTGGTTGGGTTAAGGGATCACTTCCCTTTTAATGGAGGTGTAATATGTTTAGATTTATTAAGAAATTTTTTACGTATAAAGAAAATACAGACGAAATTAAAGTAAAGGTTTCTGGTGGAAAGTATTTTATTGCTGATTTAGATTCCCTCTCAAAGAGTGATGTCGTTAAAGACCAGGTAAGACATGCTAGAGCTTATGTAAGACAAAGTTAGTAAAAGAAAGCGCCGCTAAGGCGCTTTTTTTATAGGGAAATTATGATAAAACCTACCGTTATATTCATACTGGTTATCACGATAGCTGGGCATATTTACAGAAAAACAAACTATAAGCTTTACCCTAAGTATGATGCTTCAAAGGGCTACCATACCTTTTTGCTAGCAGCTTCGACAGGATTATTGCTTTTTATATGTTCTTATATATTTACTACTGCAATAGCGCAGTTTAGCATTGCCCAATCAATTGGGTTATGGTTTCGGAATCAATTAAATATTTTATCGCCATCGGTTGGACAGGACTTTGAAGCGGTAAACTTAATATCTGTGCTTTTTTTTACATTTTTCTTTAGCTGGTTTATTCCTAGGCTAAAATATAAAGTCGCTAAAAAAAGACAAGAGAACCCAACATTCAACAGTTGGAAGAAGGCTGCTAGAAAAGACTTAACACCAGAGTTTACCCACCTTGCATTTAACTCTTGGGAATACGGTTTACCTATCGCATTTACTTTATCAAATGATAAGGTGTATATAGGCTATATATCTGAAATAGGTATTGATAGTAATGATATTCACCTTTTGCCTATTTTGAGTGGTTACAGATGTAATGAAAAGAAAGACCTTATTTATTTGATTGATTATAAGCCTGTTATAGAACATATCTTAAACGAAGAGTTCGACGCTATTGATGAGGGTGTTGAAAAGAAAAGTAAACTGGGAGTCTACAAAAAATTTGCTATTGCCATACCTCACCGAGAAGTGGTTCATGCAAACCTCCATGACACTAGCTATAAAAAACACTTTGATAGACACCGTTATGATTGCAAAGAAACCAAGCCTTCTGGCGTCAAATTTACACTGAGTGATTTGTAGAATAGCGAAAACGGCCTAAGCTCCATCAAGGGGCTTATTATTTAGTACAACTTTTGCGAAAAGATTAAAAACCTGTAAGCGCCTGTAAGTGATTATAAACGCCTTACTTTATTTTGTGGTATGTTTTTCGCTCAAAACCGTTTAAACACGCTCAGTTAAATTTAAAAAGGGTTTAAATTGGATTTAAAGTTATGGTTTAGTGTTTTGGTGGTTAAGCTACGTTTTATGAAATAGTTGTTTGCTAGGTTTGAATTCCAGGTCTAAATCGTTCGGCATAATTAGATTGTAATTATGCGTGAGTTGTATGTACTCAGACTCAGTAATAATATGAGTGTAATAAGCCTAGTTTATATTAGCAAAAAACTCTGTACTTGGGTTTCCCTTTAATTTATTGCTGGGCGCTACATACAATTGAGGCATTGCTTCTTCGGAGTTTGGTGATAGGTATTTATCTGGGTCATTTATGTGTAGGTAAATTGCTATACCCATGCCGTATAAAAGTAACCCCGTTATTTCGGTGATTAATAGTTTGTTGAATGTTTTGAATTGAGGTTGATTGAGCATAACCATTTTAGGTTTATTTAAAAATAATAGGAAGCTATTTGATAGCAATGTATTAGGTAATTTGTTAAAACTATATCAAGTAGAAAAGTAGAGTGACACGAGCAGATATATACGCGATCAACTCACTAGGCTTACAGGAAAGTAAATGCGCGATATCCTCGGTCAGCACAAGCAAGACTTTATGAAATTAGGCGCTTGTGTTTAATCTGTCATGGATTAGATTTAACAACCAGTAGTCTTTCATCAGAAAATTCTAGATTAGTTATGTCTAAAAATGTTGAAGATACTTTACATAATTTAGTGTCTAGCAACCTTCTTAGTCTAGTAATTGCAATTAGAGTAAATCTCTATCAAAGTACAATTAATCAACCGAATTTGGAATTACCAAATTCATCATGGTTATATTTCGATGATAAGTTAATAGAGAAACCTGCAACTCTTAAGCAGGTCTGCGATAAAATTATTCATGCAGATTCTTTTTCCAAAACAGTTCCACCTAGCGAACTTATTGATCCTAAATATAAGATTGCGGTTCAATTTAAAGGCGTTGAATATAAAAAATCTTGGACATTAAATGTGGTCCTAGAGTGCTTTGTTGAAGACGTACTTTCCTTGCTCGATAGTATTGAGAAAAGTATGCCTAATAAGTCAATTAACAAGGGCACGTAACAATTGGCTAGGTTTCACTACACAATTTTAGGCAACTCATTACTTGGCTGGTTACAAAGTCGTTAAATGTCCGGTTATGGCACAGAGCCGTCCTTCGGCTCAAACTTATTTTTGTCCAAAAACGATTTTATCTGACAGTCTGCTTCTCGCTCAAATAAGCCCCCGAAAAGTGGCTCATATAGCTATCTAGGTTAACGCTTTCGAAAAACAGAAGTAAATTTCCTATAACTACCTTTGAAGCACTAGAAACGGAAGTTTGCTTCCGAAATATAGTAATATAGGCTTACAAGTCGGAAGTTTACTTCCGTTTTGTACTTTAAGTTTATAAACCGGTGTTTAATGAAAGCTGGGAAGTCTAGAGGTACAAGCAAACATTGGGTTATTAAATTTAATAATTAGCTTTTAGCTAAATTTAGAAAAACTTTAAAGCTGGTAGTTTGATTATTTGAACTGACCTCTATATTTCCACCGTTTGCTTGCGCTAGAGCTTTAACTATTGCAAGCCCTAAACCAGCTCCATCGCTGTGTCGTTGGCGCGATTTATCGGGTCGATAAAAGCGGTCAAATAAATAAGGTAAATGCTCAGAAGGTATTCTCTCCCCAGTATTAATCACTGAAATACATATTTTTTCAGCGGTAAATATTTCACTATTTACTGTGATTGATGAGCCTTTTGGGGCATACCTTATTGCATTGGATAGGAGGTTTGATAATAATTGGCGAAAGTGTAATTTGTCACAATAAAAACAAAGGTTTTGACCTTTTTTCTTAAATGTAATCAATGAGTCTTCAGCCAAAGCATCAAAGTACTCAAATAATGCTTCAATTTCATCATGGCTTTTTAGAGTATTTTGAACGGGTTTAACCAGTCCATTCTGAGTTTTTGCAAGCCAAAGCATATCACTAACCATCTTAGTTAGTCGTTCCAGCTCTTCTAGATTAGAAAACAATAATTCTTGATACTCTAACAACTGTCTTTTTTTAGATAAACCAACCTGTGTTTGAGTGATTATATTTGTTAGTGGAGTACGTAACTCATGCGCAATATCACTAGAGAAATTTGATAAACGAATAAATTCACCTTGGAGCCTGTCGAGCATCGAGTTAAACGACTGCACCATATTAACAAGCTCAATAGGCACTGTATTTTCATCAAGCCTTACATCCATCTTATTAGTTTGGATGTCATGCATTTTCTGACTCAAACCTCGTAAAGGGTTTAATCCTTGATGTATAGCAAACCAAGCCACCAATAAAATGAGTACCGCAGAGCCAAACATAATAGCCCAAAGGCTTTGTTGAAATTGATTGAGAAAGTGTAAATGAAAGCTCATGTCTATCGCTGTAGTAATTTTGTATTGCTGTTGCCCAGTACTTAAATTACTCACCAGAGCTCGGTAGGTGTGGGTATCATTTTGCCATGAGGTAATGTTGTTACGGTTAAAGCCAGCTGAAGCCTTAGCACTCATTACAAAATCACTAAAATCTCGTTCAGAACTTTGAAAAATGAGCTCTCCTTTTGCGGTATTTACCTGATAGTAAACACCGTGATGACCCGCTACAGCGTTAGATAATTCATTTTTAAGTTTCAGGTTTGATTTATACTGTTGTCTTAAAACTAATTCAATAGATTGATTAATAACATGCAGTTCACTACTATCTTGCTTGAAAAAATGATGTTTTATCGAACTATTTATTAAGTTGGCAACTAAAGTTAAGCACGCAATAACGGTTACAGCCACAAACAACACGCATCGTAAGTGATAAAGGCCGTGACTTAATAGCCATCAGTTTCAACCTCTAATTTATAGCCCATACCACGAACCGTATGAATTAATTTAATAGTAAAGTCATCATCAACTTTTGCTCTTAGCCTACGAATGGCAACATCAATCACATTGGTGTCACTATCAAAATTCATATCCCATACTTGAGAAGCAATTAACGAACGTGGCAATACTTCACCTTCGCGCCGTAACAATAGTTCAAGTAAGCTAAA
>NZ_JACJEN010000038.1:0-9051 GCF_014164075.1 Pseudoalteromonas sp. SG45-3
TTAAGAGATTAAGAGATTAAGAGATTGAGAGATTGAGAGATTATTATTACCACCGAGAAGACAAAGAGAAGTAAAGGAGAAGAGCTAGTAACTTCTCCGTGAAGCGCGAATCGCTTCTGTGCCCTCGGTGGTAAAATTGTTTTGTAGGTGAGGTTTTATACCTCGCTCATAAAGTGATTAATCACCACAGAGAACACCGAAAGTGAAAGAGAAGAGCTAGTAACTTCTCCGTGTAGCGCGCAGCGCCTCTGTGCACTCGGTGGTAAAATTGTTTTGTAGGTGAGGTTTTATACCTCGCTAATAAAGAGGTTAATCACCACAGAGAATACACAAAACAAAGAGAAGTGATTGCAGGCGCTTAGCTTGCTGGTGTTATTAAGCTTCTTGGTTATAAAAATATTTTGTAAGTGAGGTGTAAACCTCACTTTTTAGGCGAGTAAAGTAATTATTATTACTAAATAAAAACACATAAAAGGTCAAAATAAATAACCTTTTATTACCTTACTATTTAGTAAACAACAATTTGTAGTCTTACGGCTTACAGCTTACGACTCGTAACGATGACATAAGGCGTAAAGCCAAAATTTGTAAAATGGAATAACAGATGACAGTAAAAAATTTATTAGTAACCGGCGGCGCAGGTTTCATAGGTGCCAACTTTGTACATTACTGGTTAGCACAAAACCCACAAGACAAAGTAATAGTGCTAGACGCACTTACTTATGCTGGTAACAAAGCAAACCTAGACAGTGTAGCAAACAACCCAAATATGACCTTTGTACACGGCGATATTTGCGATACAGCGTTAATCGAAAACCTAATCGACACTCATCAGTTAAACACCATAGTACACTTTGCAGCAGAGTCGCATGTAGATCGCTCGATAACTGGGCCCGACGCCTTTATTGAAACAAACATACTAGGTACATATAGCTTATTAAAAGCAGCTAAAAAAAAGTGGATAGACGAGCCTAAAGCAGCTGGTAACGAGCCTTTAGAACATCGCTTTCACCATGTAAGCACCGACGAAGTATACGGCACATTAAGCGCGACCGATCCTGCATTTACTGAAGAAACAGCTTATGCACCAAACTCACCATATTCTGCATCAAAAGCGGCAAGTGACCACTTAGTACGTGCATATCACCATACTTATGGGCTTGAGGTTACTACATCAAATTGTTCAAACAACTATGGGCCGTTTCACTTTCCTGAAAAACTAATACCGCTTATTGTTACTAATATTTTAAACGACAAGCCTTTACCTGTTTATGGAGATGGCCAACAAATTCGCGACTGGCTATACGTAGAAGACCACGCACGCGGTATAGAGCTTGTACTTAAAAAAGGTCGTATTGGCGAAAACTATAACATTGGCGGCAATAACGAATGGGCCAATATCGATATAGTTAAATTGGTATGTAAAGTAATGGGTGAAAAGTTTGCTACAAACCCAGAGCTTGCAAAACGCTTCCCAAATGCTAAAGCTGCTATGGAAAATAACGTTGAACAATTAATAACATACGTTACAGACCGCGCAGGGCACGACCGCCGATATGCAATTGATGCAACTAAAACAAATAACGAGCTAGGCTATGTACCAGCAGAGAGCTTTGAAACAGGTTTTGCTAAAACACTTGACTGGTATTTAGATAACGAAGCTTGGTGGAGTGAATTACTATGATTGGCAAATTTCTGAATAAAGGTAAAGTGTTAGAGACTGTTGAACAATTAGAAGACGATAAGTCAAAGAATCTCGGCTGCCTAGATGGCCTAATTGATGGGCATATTTGTGGTTGGCTAACTAGCGAAGACGAAAGCCCCTGTTACTACGAGGTATTTGTCAATAATTTCTTAGTTAGGCAAGGGTTTGCAGACAAGTACCGAGAAGATTTTAAAACATCTACAAAAAGTGGAAATGTTGGCTTTAATATACCAGTTGAGGATTTAATTGCTAATGAAGATATTTTCTTTAGTGAACGTTTAGAAATCTTTATTAGAAGTGATCATAAAAGAATAATAAATAATAGGCTGGTATTACCTAACTCTTTAACCAATCACCTAGAGCACTATAAAATTGCTGGGATCCCATTTAAAGAGATATCTCACAAAATAAGAACATCTGGTCTTTGGGATGACTCTTTCTATATTAGTCGCTACTTAGATTCAAGTTTCAAAGGTGACCCTCTTTTACATTATATGCTTTTTGGATGGAAGAAAGGCTTGAAGTCTAGTCCTTTTTTCTCACAAACTTACTACAACATTCATAATCATGATGTTGTTAGCACTGGCGTTATACCTCTTTATCATTACATAGTTGCAGGCGAAAGTGAGAACAGAAAGCCAAATGAGTTTTTTAATCCTGAGGATTACTTAACAGCTAACCCTGATCTGGCAAACATTGATTGTACTCTACTTGCGCACTACTCTCACAGTGGAAAAAATGAAGGGCGTAGGTTAGCTTTAGAGCCAGAAATAATTAAAGAAGAAAAAGGCATTGATTATTCAGAGCTAGGTTATATCAGTTCTTTTGAACTCGCCGTGTCTAATTTTTATGAGAATGACTTAATAGATACTGAAAATAGCTTAAATACAAAAGTACTAGCTTATTATTTACCTCAATTTCATCCTTTTGAGCAAAATGATGCATGGTGGGGTAAATCATTTACTGAATGGACTAACGTCACTAAAGCAAAACCTCTATTGAAAAACCATAAACACCCAAGATTACCAACTGACCTTGGGTTCTATGATTTGAGACTTAAAGAAAATATAAAAGCTCAAGCGGAGATGGCTAAGGCCGGCGGTGTAGATGCTTTCTGTTTATATTATTATTGGTTCAATGGCACTGTGCTTATGGAAACCCCAATAGAAACAATCTACAAAAATAAAGATATAGATATTGAATATTGTATTTGTTGGGCAAACGAGAATTGGACTAGGGCTTGGGATGGTCTTGATAAAGAAGTACTTATTGAGCAAACTTATTCAGCAGAGGATGATATAAAATATATCGCGCATGTATCAAAGTACTTTGCAGACGAACGTTATGTAAAAGTTGATGGTAAGCCGCTAATGATTTTATATCGTCCTTCTTTGTTCCCAGATATGCAGGCAACTCTCACTAGGTGGCGAAGCTGGGCTAAAGATAACGGCTTTGGTGAATTGCATATCAGCATGGTTCAGTTTGATGATATTGATCCGAATAAATACGGGTTTGATGCAGCAGTTGAGTTTCCGCCACATAAAGTGGCAAGTGAAAATGTTGCACAGCATATGAATTTTAAGGAAGGATTTGCTGGCTCTGTTCACGATTATAGTTCAATGGTTAGTAACTCTCTCAATAAAGTTGATGAAGGTTATACATGCTATAAGGCTGTCACAATGGCTTGGGATAATACGGCGCGACGTAATGATAGGGCTAGTATTTTTACGAATGTTAGTGCTGGTAAGTTTCACCGTTGGATGTCTGGAATAGAAAACATGTACCAACAAAATAGTGTTCCTAATAAAGACAAGCTATTATTTGTAAATGCATGGAACGAATGGGCTGAAGGTACTTACCTAGAGCCAGATAGTCAGCATGGTTACAGCTATTTAAATGCGGTGTCGAAGTTTAAATCTAACGAAGTTATAACACCTAAAATCGCATTACTAGCTCATATCTTTTATGACGATTTAGTTGAAGAGATAATTCAATACGCAAAAAATATCGATTACGATTTTGATATATTGATTACGTGTGTTAGTGATAGTTTTCAAACCGTTTCTAAAAGGTTTAATGAAGAGTTTCCAAATAGCTTGATTGATATAAAGGTTGTGCCAAATAAAGGTCGGGATATAGCTCCGTTTCTTTGTAATCACGTAGATAGCTATTTTAGATATGATTATATATGCAAAATTCACTCTAAAAAAAGCTTACATGCAGGTGGAATTAACAATTGGCGAACCTTTTTATATGACAGGTTGCTAGGTAGTAAAGAGCAAGTTCGGTTTATTTTAGATAACTTTGAGCAAGATGAGTCTTTAGGTATTCAATACCCAGAATATTCAGATGACATTAAACCATTCATTTCGTGGGGCAGTAATAAGAAAATTTGTCATGAATTTATGGGGTCACTGGATTTAGAATGTCCTGATGAGCTGCCAGACTTCCCAGCAGGTTCAATGTTTTGGTTTAAACCTAAGGCACTTCAAACATTGTTTAATTATGGATGGAAAGAAAGTAACTTCCCTGAAGAAAGTGGACAAATAGATGAAACAATAATGCATGCCGTAGAACGATGTCTAGCGATAATTTGCTTTAGTAATAATTACAGCTACTTGAAGGTTAATAAAAATGAAGAGTAAAGGTATTATATATATACACCCAGGCCTAGGAAAAACGGCTACATCTGCGATTCAAAATATTGCATTCAATCAGCTAAAAGAGGATGTTTTATATTTTCCATTTGGACTCAAAGGTGATGTGCATAATTACTTGGCCGACGTTCACCCTATATTTGATGAAGAACACTTTGATATAGAATTAGATAAAGTAGCTCAATTAGATAAAAACAAAAATTACTTTATTTCGTCTGAGTTTCTTTGTTATTGCACAAAAGAGCATATTAAAAGTCTTTGCACAAAAATTATGAGTCTTGGTTTTCATATTAAAGTTATTTTTGCGATTAGAGAGCTTTTACCACTGATTGAATCATCGTACCTTCAGTCTCTAAAGTCAGCTCATGGACTTGTTGCCGGTGAATCGATGTTAGGTTTTTATAAAAGAAACAAACAACAATTTAACTTCAACATGTTAATTAACAAGTGGTCTTCAGTTGATAATGTGGATGTCGTTATAATTGAGTATGACAAATATAAGGATAATTTC
Source organism: Pseudoalteromonas sp. SG45-3 (assembly GCF_014164075.1). NCBI lineage: Bacteria > Pseudomonadati > Pseudomonadota > Gammaproteobacteria > Alteromonadales > Pseudoalteromonadaceae > Pseudoalteromonas > Pseudoalteromonas sp. SG45-3. The sequence continues at coordinate 4,874 of NZ_JACJEN010000038.1, forward strand.
GTTAAAGTTTTTTTTCAATATTTAGGTGTTGAGGTTACTGGTAGTAAAAGTGTTACAAATAGCTCTATTAATAGTGTTTTTATAGAACTTATTACTACTATTGATAGGTCAATTATAGGCTTAGAAAAAAAAGATCGAAAAGAAATTATTGATATGCTGATTAAATTAAGTGATAAGTATAGAGGCTCTATTTCTTATACGGATGAAGATATAGAGATTATAGAGCAGGATTTATCAAGCTTGAATAAATTGGAAGAATTAAAAATAAAATATGAGTTTATATAATAAATTTTTATAACTAAAGGTTTAATTGAACTTAAACTTTAATATATTATTTGCTTTTAGGTTACTGAAAGTAAAATGTTATGTGTTTTAAGGTAATCTTGTGAAAAAGACTGAATTTGAATTAATCGTCAAAGCACTAAAGTTTGGCGAAAATAAAGTTAAAGCGTATGAAGACAATTTTAACCAAAGTTACTTTACTGAAAAAAGGCTATGGCCGAATCTAGATAAAAATAATCTAGATTTTTTTAAAAATGAAAGTAAGGATGTAGATATATTCTATAGTAAATTGACTTTGTTTTTAACTACTGAATATGAAAATTTCAAATTGCTTAGTAAAAAAATGAACGATAGAGCCAATATTTCTAATATTATGGACCTTATTCAAGATAAACTTTATCAGCGTAGTGATTTCGACATTGCTCTAGAAAAAAATATAGCTAGCCTATCAAAGTTACCTGATGTAGAGATAAAAAAAAATCTCCAAAATGCTTTTTCAATAAAGAAAGATCAAATTATGAGCTTACCAACTAACTCCTCAGTATTTTATCTAAAAATGAATCATGGTTTTTGGGAGTTCATGGGATACGCTTATTCAGAAGAAGATCGAGGTGAAAGGTTTAGATCTTTTAATGATGATGTTAAGAGACGTGTCAAATATAATTCACATACACAGTTATGGGCTCAACTTGTATTGAACTACTTTACAGAATCGAATGAAGGCATTGTTACTAAGGTGGATTTTGGTCTATCAAATGGGACAATGACTTTTGAGCAAGTGATTAGAAATGAATTAAATATATACGGGCGCGGTGCAGGAGTTAGTATATTATCATTACTTGAAAGCATTAATGGCTTAGGGAGCCCTTTAGAAATTGGTGATGGTACAGCTGCTAGAGCGCTGATGAAAGATAGAAAAATGAGTGAGTTTAGGAATAAGTATATTGATGATACTGAAGCGTGTTTATTTATAGTACCCTCACATCTAAAAGATATTGAGGTAAGCAATTACTCAGGAAGTATTTATAAAATAATTGTCCCAGATTCAAAAATACATGCAACATGGAAAGTCCTAGCTACGCTTGTGATTGGTTATATTAACGAAATAACTAAGACTCATAAGTCTCTGGTGATATTTAGTCAAGGTAGCTCTATATCTCCATTAATTACATTATTATCATCAAAAGTTAGTGGCGAAACTAATGCGTTAATAAGAATGTTTGATATGGGACAACTTTTAGACGCCGCAGCTGCAGGTAAAATGAGGAATTATCAGTGGTTAGATAGTCTAAGTGATGAAGATATAGCTGAAGTTAAAAAAGTCTTTGTATTGGGGGGGGGAAGTGATTTTAGTATCTTAACGCCCTTCTGATTTATAGTAATAAATAGAAAGTATTTCCATTTATAAAATTATAATTTAAATTTACAAGGGCAATTAATGCTTAATGTTACTAAAACTTACTTACCATGCAAAGAAAAGTATAAACGCTATATTGACACTATTTATGAAAATGGCTGGTTAACTAATGGAGGGCCGTTAGTTAAAAAGTTGGAACAGCGGTTGAAGGATTATCTCGGTGTTAAGAATGTAGTGCTAGTTGCTAACGGTACTGTAGCATTGGAAATTGCATACCGCGCTTTGAATATTACAGGTTACGCTATTACAACCCCTTTTAGTTTCGTAGCAACTACTAGTTCGCTTGTTACAAATGGTATTAAGCCTATATTTTGTGATATTGATAAAGATTCATTCAATATAGATGCTAGCAAAATTGAGGCCTCCATTACGCCAAATACCTCTGCAATTGTACCTGTTCATGTATTTGGCAATCCGTGTGATGTTGAAATAATAGATGCTATAGCAAAACACCATAAACTCAAGGTTGTTTATGACGCCGCTCACGCATTTGATGTGCAATTTAAAGAGCGTAGTGTCCTGAATTACGGTGATATATCGACGCTTAGCTTTCACGCCACAAAATTATTTCATTCCATTGAAGGTGGCGCGTTAATTTTTAATGACGATAAACTTGCAGAACGAATTCGTTATTTAATTAATTTTGGTATTAAAGATAAAGAAAATATTCCAGAGTTAGGCACAAATGCAAAAATGAATGAATTTGAAGCGGCTATGGGGTTATGTGTTCTAGATGATATTACTGAAATTAAATCCGCTAGAAAGAAAGTTCATGATCAATATTGCACGGGGTTAAGTGGCTTATTAATACTGCAAGAAAAGTGCCCTGAGTCTAATATAAACTACAGTTATTTCCCTGTTGTTTTTGAGAGTGAAGCGCAGTTACTTAAAGTTGAAAGTGCATTGAATAAACAACAAATATTCCCCCGAAGATATTTTTATCCTTCACTCGATACATTACATTATATAGAGCCCAAACAGACATGCGCTATTTCACGAGATATAAGCAAAAGAATATTGTGTCTTCCTATTTTCCATGGTTTAGAAAGTGACATTGTGCAAACTATAATAGACATTATTAAGTTGGAGTTATCATGAATCGTTTTTTTGTTATTGGTAGCCCACGCTCGGGTACAACTTTATTTAGATTAATGTTAAATAAGCATAAAGGGCTTGTAGTGCCTCCAGAAGCAGGTTTCTTAACTTGGTTGTATGGTAATTACAAAGACTTTAATTGCGGGATGATTGATGATTTTGTTGAGGATTTATCTCAAACTAAAAAGTTTGCTAGCTGGAACGTTGATATCTCAGCTTTACGAGAGTATTTAGTTAAAGCTGGACCACAAAATTATAAAAGCCTTATCGATTTGGTATATGCTTTTTATGCTCAGAGAGTGCTTAAGAAAAACGTTACAATCATGGGAGATAAAAATAATTTCTTCCTGAACGAAATTGATAAAATCAATGGCATTTATCCTGATTGTAAGTTTATACATATTGTCAGAGATGGTCGTAGTGTAGCCGTATCGTATCAAGGACTTGCAAGCCGAAAGTTAAAGTCAAGCAACGCTCCACAACTGAGTGGTTGTATTCATGATATAGCTAAAGTTTGGAAGGCTGATATAGCAGCAATTGAGTCATCTTTTGCTCGTATCGCTAAAGATAGAGTGATGTGTATACGCTTTGAAGACCTAGTACTTGAAACCGAAAGTACTTTGAAAGAAGTATCCGCTTTTCTAAATGTTGAATATGACCCTGAGATGCTTAATTATTACCTGACAACTGAAAGTGAAGGGCTTGAGCCTAAAGATTTTTTAGAATGGAAAGAAAAAAACTCAAAACCATTACTCCCAGAGGAGGCTTATAAATACAAATTAATGGAGCACAATGATAAAGTGATATTTGAAAAAATATGTTTTAATGAACTACAAAAATATTCTTACATAGATAATTAGTTGTACTTGAGAAATGAGTAAAGAAGTTAAAAGGCTGTTGCCAATTTTTTGAGGTCATAAAAACGTTTTTTGTGCTGCTATTTAATCATGGTGAAAGAGTGGAAATTCATTAGTTTTTGATTAAAAATAATTTATTTTATTGAACTCGCTAATCAATTTATTAAGTTCTGAATATAGGCTTATATGCATACCCCATAGCTGTCACTTCTTGGTGTAATGCCTATATTAATTAGTGTAAAGTGTTTGAAACACAAAGTGTTTATTATATAAAGAGGTTAAACCGGATTTATAAATATAAAGTAGTGCTTTATTCCATTGTACTTAATTATCGTTACATAAAAGTTCAAAAGTGCATAAATATATAAGCGCGTTCTCAAGTGGTAATCTTATCGTCGTGAGTGTAGTGGTACAGTGATTTTAGCCACCCATTAAGAAAGAAATGTTATGCTGATAAGCATACAAATTTGGGTGAAAAAATGACGAAATTAAAACGCGCATCGTATTCTGCAGCAATAAAATTAGAA
>NZ_JACJEN010000039.1:0-7191 GCF_014164075.1 Pseudoalteromonas sp. SG45-3
GAGATAAACCCTAGTGGTACGTTACTGTCACCGCCTACACACGCACATTTTAACTCTCGTTTATCTATATAGACTGCTTTTATCACTGAAACAGCACCAACCCCACCTATGAATAATGAAATAGGGGCAATAATATAGGCTGGTAACCCGGCTATCATTCCAATGCCAACAAATGCTTCTAAAAATGGGTAAACATAAGCGTACCTGACTACTTTCATAGCGACTAAGTCATAGGTTATAAATGAATTAGTAAAGCTAAATAAGTCTTGAAGCTTTTGTATTGCTAACACTGCCATTGTTAGGGCTACAAACAGTTCAGCGGTTTGCATTGATAATAAGCTATTATCCGATGCAAAACTAAATGCCACACTAAGCAAAAAACTAACCGAAAAAATCGCAATCACGGGCGTGTAAGTTGTACCTTCTTGCCCAGCTTTTGGCTTATCAAAGTAATCGCGTAAGTCGACATAGCCACCTATACGTTTATTATCAATAAATGTTTGAGGTGTAGTTTCTACACTGTGTTGTTTTTTAAATTCATCTGTTTGCTCTCGAGAAGTTAATAGCTGATCATCAACTGTATATCCCTCTCGCTCTAGTAGGTCTTTTGATTTTAAACCAAACGGACAAATATGCTCATCTGTGGCCATTCTAAAAAGTTGGGCTGATTTACTCATGTTTAGCTCCCTTTTATGTATTGGTATAAAATTTTACTTAGCATTAAAATCCGGTACGGTCCTAGATTGTGCTTGCTCCTGAGTTTCTGCTAGGCCATTTTTCTCTATATCCTTTAGTAACCACTGCATTTCTTTAATCTCACGACGCTGTGCCTCAATAATATTTGTTGCAAGCTCTTGGACTCGCTTATCTTTGATTTTTGCCCTTTCACTGGTGAGTATTGCAATTGAATGATGTGGGATCATCGCCGACATCCATGAGCTATCATCAACAGTCGCTTGTGATCGAACTAAAAATAAACTTCCCGCAAATACGGTAACACTAGCAATGAGTACTGTTATATTTTTCTTTTTATCTTTATACATATTGAGCATGAAAAGTAGCATTATCACTGCCATCATGGCTCCCATATAAAGCGCCATATAAGTACGAGTTTCACTAAAAAAAACATGACTTAGCTGATAAGTATTCAAATACATCAGTACAAACATGACTAATGTTGATGTGGCTATCATTAAGAAAAGCTTTAAATACTGCGACATTAGATGGCTCCTTTCTATCATTTACTTTGTATATTATTTATACCAATGGGTAATTCTTACAGGTTATTAGGCGTAAACCCACTATATATTTAATCATTGAATCAATGTTTAATATTACATCAAGAGTTGTGCCATAAGTGTTAAAACTGCTCAGCGTATTTGCTAATATGCTTATAAGTATTCTGCTGTAAATCGTGCGTAAGCATTTCAATATTATATTTATAAAAGCGATCGCCCATTTACATACCTGGCGTACCAGCAGGCATAGAGGGAACAGAGAGCCCTATCGTCTTTTCAGGATGTTGTTCAGCTAAAAACTGTTTTATATGTTTGGCGGGAACATGACCTTCAAATACAAATCCATCGGCTGAAACGGCTGTATGGTATGACCGCATATTTGGTTTTATTTGATACTGAGATTTAATCGTCCCCATGTCATTGACGTTAATTGCTTTTGTTTGAATATTGTTTTCGCTCAAATGAGCAATCCACTTATTACAACATCCACAATTATTACTTTTATAAACGGTAAGCTCAATTTTAGGTTTTTCTGAATTCTCATAAGTTATTAATGCTTTGTGTTGTTTTTAGATACTTATCGCCGAAAATGACATAGTTAATGATAAAAATAACGCTGAGGTAATGTAGATTACTCGCATTGTTAACTCCTTAATTTGACCAATGAATATGAGTGATTTTCCAACCTGTATCGGTGTTTTTTAATGTGATTGATTCCATTCCCATAGACTTAATATCTTTTCCTTTGTACTTTCCTTGAGTTTTACTTCTTGAAATTGAGTAAGCTATGTCTCCATTTGTGTAAACTTGATGCTCTAGTAGTTCACTATTAACAGCACTTAAGAATTTCATATCCGCTATCATATGATGTTTCGCGTATTCATCTGCAGAACGCTCAACACTTCCGCCTTCAAAAATGATGACATCGTCGGCCAGTAATTTACGTGCAGCTTCGCGATTGCCTTGTTTTAGAGATGCATGAAATAGGCTGACTGTTTTTGCAGCCTCGCTATCAACATTGACAAAGGCCTTGCCTTTTTTTGAATATTTTTCATCGTCATGTGCACTAACAGTAAAAGAACTAACAGTGCTAAAAATTAGTAGCAATAAAATTTTTAAATTAAAGGATTTAATTAACATACATTTTCCTTTTTTATTAATCGTTAAATAGGCGGACCAACAAGTGTTGTAAATACACTTGTTGTAATAAGTACAAATAGGGCAATTAATATTTCAACAGTGATCGAGCGTTTTAATATACTTATATGGTGTTGTTGAGTGATTTGCGGGACTAAAAAAAGCTTATGCCATGCACCTAGTAACAGCATCGCGCTGACGAGTAACAGCTTTAATAAAATTAGTTGCCCATAATTTGATGTAAACAACGCAGAAAATGACTCTAGGTACTGCAGGAGCAGAGTTAAGCCCGAAATAAGTAGTACAAATACAATAACAATAGCGAGTTGACCAAAGTAATGCATTAACCGCTTTACTTCACTGGTAGGTAGTAAAGTGCAGCTTTTGTAAAGCGGCCACAATGACCCTAACCAGCTCGCAATGGCAATAAGGTGAAAGGTTAAAATACTTTTCACTAACCCATTTTCATTTGCACTGTGCCCAGTAAAAGTGAAGCTATAAGCGATAAACCCAAGCATGATTAGTATAACGGCACCGTTTTTATAACCTGCTATGTTATCATCTGATTTCACATTCCACATACATGCGCTAATTAGAGCAATAATAAGCGCTGGTATTCTAAACGTTGCTTGGTCACCTATGACTGATTGCCAAACAATTTCAAGCATAAAGGGGTCAAACATTCCCATAAAGCCTGATTCAGCCATTGCTCCAGCTTCTATTGGTACTTGTAAAAGTGCAGCAATACTACCTGTAACCACACACGTAATTTGCCAACGTTTTAAGAACTGATAAAAACTAATTAAGTGATGCCCTGCAACATTGCTGTTGCCACACATAAAGCGCATTAATAAAGTGCCCGCAAGCCCTGCAATTGCGATATAGCTTGCTAGTTTTAATAAGAGTAAGAGTACTGACCATTCACTTAATTGCATTATGTTGCTACTTAATGATTATGTTTGCTGTGGGTATTAGATTGTTCTTGCATCATCTTATGCGATTCACTTTTGTGTACCATAAATCTAAACGTGTCGGTCATTTTATGTCCATCACCACCCAGTGCTGTCCATTTAACCGTGTAAGTCCCTTGGGCTAAGCTCGGTAATGACCAACTAAAGTCTGTGCTTGGGGTGGAGCTTGGTTTGAAATCAAAGTTTATTGAGTTATTTTTTTCATCTTTGATGATGACTTTTGCTAGCCTTACTTCACCACCAAAAGTTAACGAAAGTTGCTCTGGGCTTTTCATTAACATGGCTTCTTGCGCAGGTGTTGATTGCTTGAGTGATATATGCGCTGATGCGGAAAATGTAAGTACTAAACCTAAAATAGCTACTGCAGAATTAAAAAACTTCATAATTACCTCTTATTTAAAATGATTAAAACCAAAATTTAATACCCGCAACAAATGCGGTGTTGTTGCTACTTTGTCCACTTGATGTGGCATAGTCGGCGGTATTGCCAAATTTATTGCTCCATTCAACGCCAATATAGGGCGCAAACTGGCGTGTAAATTCATAACGAACCCTAAAGCCAATCGCGCTGCTTGATAGGCCACTTCCAAGTTCGTTTTGTTTATCGTTTTTGCCATAAAGTGTAATTTCGGCTCGCGGTTGTATAATTAGCTTTTGCGTGAGTAATAGTTCGTACTCTGCCTCTAACGTAAATGCGGTATTGCCTCGCTCACCTACGTATGCTGTCATATCAAGTTCAAACCAATAAGGGGCTAAACCTTGTAAGCCAAAAGCCAACCATTGCCGATTTTCACCTTCTTTATTGTAATCAAGACGAACACCTGCTTGAGTATCCCAATATGCTGATACGGCGTGACCCCATAAAATATCGGTTTGGTTTTCTTCAATACTTCCTTCGCTGAAATCACCCTCGGTTTTAATTACCAATCGATCAAAGGTAGTGCCGTACCATGCTTGTAAGTCAAATACACCTGCGTTTGCTTGCTCGTTATATTCAAGACGATCGCCTAGTAATGCGTAAAATGGATGCTCATCAGCGAGTGTTAATCGCTCATTGCCCTCAAGCGCATATGGGCCTTCTGTTAAAGTTGTTCCCGCAGAGTAAGCATGGGGGTCTCTTGCATCTTTAGGTGCACTTCCTCCTTGTGGTTGCATCTTAGCGCTATTCATTTGTGCCATTTCACTTTGCGCTAATAAAGGGAAACTAATTAATGAAGCCCCAGTTAACATTAATAAACCTAATGATTTAGATAGTTTTAATTGTTTCATGATACGACTACCTCTCTAAACATACCGGCATCCATATGGAATAATAAATGGCAATGCCAAGCCCAGCGACCTACATCGTGAGGGGTGGTTAAAAAGCTGATTCTTTGTGCGGGTTGAACAGGTACCGTATGACGTCGCACTTGCACATCACCTTGCTCGTTTTCTAAATCACTCCACATACCATGCAAATGCATAGGGTGCGTCATCATGGTATCGTTTTGTAAAATAACTCTTAAACGTTGGTTATGCTTCATATGCACTGGCGTGCTTTTACCAAATTCTAAGCCATCAAATGACCAGCTATAACGCTCCATGTTTCCGGTTAAATGCAGCTCAATTTCAGCTTCTGGCTCTTGCTGGTTAGTGATCCCTTCAAGTGAGTGTAAATCTGCAAGTGTTAAAACTCGGCGACCATTTTTACGTAAACCAATACCAGGATCATCAAGATTTGTTCTAGGCATATCAACGCGCATATCAACTGAAGCTCCATACTCCGTTTTTGCATGACGCACTTTAGAGCTGGCAACCGCTAATGGATTTTCAGACATACCATGTTTGCTATGATCCATCGCCATTGCACCGTGACCCATAGCGCTATGATCCATTTCTTTAGAGTTCATACCTGACATGCCAGCCATACCAGCCATTGCAGAATGCTCACCGCCGTGGGTCATATTGCCCATCATATCGGTCATCGTTAACCACTCAACAGGGTCAAGTGCAGGTACTGGCGCATCAATATTAGGCGAGCTTGATAAAGTTCCTTTTGCGTAACCAGAGCGATCCATACTTTGAGCAAAAATCGTATAGGCATCATTTTTAGGCTCAACAATTACGTCGTAGGTTTCACCAGGGCCGAATCTAAATTCATCAACTGTCACAGGTTCAACGTTTTGCCCATCTGCTTGTACAACCGTCAGTTTTAGCTCGGGGATACGCACGTCAAAAAAGCTATTACTAGAGCCATTAATAAACCTTAACCTAAGCTTTTCACCGACTTTAAATAATCCACGCCAGTTTGCCATTGGAGTACTACCGTTCATTAAAAAAGTCATTGCTGATGCAGATAAATCAGCTAAGTCTGTAGGGTTCATTCGCATCTGATTCCACATTTTTCGGCGCTGTAGAGCATTTGAAATACTGCTGCTTGAAACGTCATCGAAAAACTCTGGAACAGTGGGTTGATTGAAGTTAAATACATCACTCTGTACTTTTAATTTACGGAACAGAGCCATAGGGTCATCATCAGTCCAATCAGATAATTGAATAACATGCTCGTTATCTGCACTAATAATATCGTTTTCTCGCGGTTCAATAATTAATGCACCGTACATGCCTGTCATTTCTTGAAAGCCACTATGTGAGTGATACCAATATGTACCGCTTTGTTGTAGTTTAAATTTATAAACAAAGGTTTCGCCCGGCATAATGCCTTTAAAGCTGATACCTGGTACGCCATCCATTTGATACGGTAAAATAATGCCATGCCAATGAATTGAACTCGGTACTGATAACTTATTTGTTACTCTAATAGTAACATCATCGCCTTCTTTGAGGCGCAAGGTAGGGGCGGGTATAGATCCATTGATAGTTGTCGCCATACGTATTACGCCAGTAAAGTTAACCGGCGATTCATCTATAACCAGATCAATTACTTCGCCGCTAAGTTCGGGCACAGTGCCTGTTATTGTTCCTGCTACTAAAGATGATGCAGCATGTAATACACTCGGAAAAGCCGCAAGTACACCTCCTGCAATTAAGCCTTGAACAAATCGTCTTCGTGGTGTGCTAACCTGTTGTGATGACTTTTTAAACCCCATTTCCTTACTCCTTCATAGCAGAATATGTATTGAGTATAGAAAATAGACCTGTCTTTAACATGACGCGAACATTACAAAGTTGTAATCTTGGTGTCATGTTGCTGTAGTGACAGATACTGCATAATATTTGCAGAGGTAGTTGTTAGGACTTTAATGAAGGAATAGTATGCGCTTATTAGTTGTTGAAGATGAAGCAAAAACGGGAGATTATTTAAAACAGGGACTCAGTGAAGCTGGTTTTCAGGTTTCTTTGACGCGCAATGGTCTTGACGGTCATCACCTAGCAATGACCGAATTGTTTGATGTAATAATACTTGATGTTATGTTACCTGACGTATCAGGTTGGAAAATTTTACAGTCGCTACGTGAAGCAGATAACAAAACCCCAGTACTATTTTTATCTGCTCGCGATAGCATAGACGATAGAGTAAAGGGGCTCGAACTTGGTGCTGATGACTATTTAATAAAGCCTTTTGCTTTTGCTGAAGTTTTAGCAAGAGTACGTACTCTTATTCGCCGTCGTGCAGTGCAAACAGTTGACGATATACTGATCGTTGCTGATTTAGAAATGGATATTCCAAAGCGAAAAATACAACGTGCAGGCAAGCGTATTTTATTGAGTAATAAAGAGTTTAGCTTACTTGAACTATTGTTACGGCGCGAAGGTGAAGTATTGCCACGTTCGTTAATTGCTTCTCAAGTATGGGATATGAATTTTGATAGTGACACCAATGTGATTGATGTTGCCATTCGTAG